>JAPULF010000235.1 GCA_027295245.1 Planctomycetota bacterium | reverse complement strand
CCCGATTTTACGGTCGGTCTCGAACGGCTCGGCGTCCTGTACGCCCGCAACGACAAGCCGGACCAGGCCGAAGAAGCCTTCGCGCAGTCGCTGAACGCGCGTCCCGATCGAGTTCAGCCGGTGTTTCTTCTGGCCGGCTTGAACAGGAACCGCGGCAAGATAGCGGAGTCGATCGAGCTTTAGCGCCAGATATCGCGGAGGTCGCCGCAAGATTTCGGGGCACTGAAGTCGCTTGCCGAGATTCTGTTGGAGCGAGGCGAATACGGTGAAGCCGCCGAGTATTTGATTCGGGCACTGCCTGTGCGACCGCGAAGCGAAGACGTACCGGACATGCTGGTCACGGCGTTGAGTGCCACCGGCCGCGCCGAGGAAGCGATCGGGCTGCTCAATGAACAACTCGAACGCGAGCCCAATCTTCCCATGGTTCGAAATGCGCTGGCGCGGGCGCTGACCGGTCGGCAACAATTCAAGGAAGCCGTCGCCGTCCTGCGTGAAGGCATGAAGCTCGCGCCCGACAGACGCAAGCTGGGCAACAACCTGGCGATCCTGCTGGTGACGTGCCCGGATGAGGAAATCCGCAATCCGCATGAAGCGATTCCCCTAGTCGAGCGATTGTGCGACCAGACCCGGTACGAGGACCCCCGGTACCTCAATACACTCAGCTTGGTCTATTCGACGGTGCGCCGCATCGATGAAGCGGTTGCCGTTGCGGAAAAAGCGTTGCGCATCGCATCCGAGTCCGACCGGCCCGAGTTTTCCCAACTCGCGCCTTCCATTGGGTTGGCGCTGGAAACCTATAGACAAGCACAACGCGCGGGAGTCAACCCGATGACGGGTCGTGGCGGAGCGACAACCAAGCCCGCGGATTCAAAAGAATCGCCCGAGGACGATTCCGGCGGCGAATAGCCGATTCACATAGAAGGGCTGATCCGCCCGAACTGATTCCACATTTATCCGGGAGGACACGTGACTTTCCGCCGCCTGTTTTCGAAGCCCCGTCGGACACGCATCGTCCTGGTCGCACTAGCCGCGGCCTGGTCCTGCAACGGGTGCAAATCACCTGACCAAGAAGACCCCAAGGAACCGACTCCCACCGAGCACAAGTCCAAGATCGGGGCCCGCGGGATAAATGTCGTCCTTGTTTCCGTGGATACGACTCGAGCGGACCACATCGGCTGCTACGGTCACCCCAAGATCAAGACCCCGAACATCGATCGATTCGCCGCGGAGGGCACTCGATTCGCCTGGTGCATCTCGTCGGCCCCGCTGACGCTGCCGTCTCACACCACCATGATGACGGGCTCGTATCCGTTCCTGCACGGGGCCCGGGATAACGGCGTTTTTACGGTCGCTCCCGAAAACGTGACGCTCGCCGAGATTTTCAAGGAGGCCGGTTACGGGACGCACGCCGAAGTGGCCGCGCTGGTGCTGAACCACAAGACGGGCATCGACCAGGGGTTCGACACATTCGGCGACGTGGAACCCGCAGGCAAGGGGAAACCCAAGGCCAAGAAGGTCGAATTGGAGAGCACTTCCCAGCCGGTGATAGAACCGGACGCTCCGATCATCGCGATTGAACGGCTGGCGGAAGACATTTTCCAACACGGCATCGAAGTGATGAAGAAAAAGGCCGCGACGAAAGAGCCCTTCTTCATGTTTCTGCACTGCTTCGATCCGCACTGGCCTCACCAAGCCCCCGAACGGTTTCAGAGTCAGTATGACGACGGTTACTACGCCGAAATCGCATACTTCGACGAACAGTTCGGCCGGTTCGTAGATGCCGTTCGCGAACTGGGAATCGCCGATAAGACGCTGGTCATCCTGACCTCGGACCATGGAGAAGGGCGGGGCCAGCACTCCGAATGGACGCACTCGACATTCCTGTATGACACAACGCTGCACGTTCCATTGATCATGTGGTGTCCGGGCCAGGTTCCGTCCGGGCAGGTCGTGGAATGCCAGGTTCGATTGCTGGATCTTGCCCCGACGATCCTCGAACTCGCCAAGCTGGGAGACCGTCGTACCGAACAGATGCAGGGGACGAGTCTTCTCCCGCTTCTCGACGACCCCGCGCTGGATCTCAGGCTGCCCTGCTATTCGGATACCATGGTGCCCAAGACCAGCTACGGCTTTTCGGCCCTGCGCTCGATACGCCTGACCGAGGGAAAGTACATTCTCTCGCCCAAGCCCGAGCTGTTCGGCTATCCCAACGACTACCTGGAGCTTTTCAACCTGGCCGAATCCGACAAGGACCGTGCCGACGCGATGCGACAGGAACTCTACGACCTCATTGCCGACTCGCCTTCGCCTCCGGGGGGACGGGGCGTTTGGCGATCGATGGATGACGCCGAACGCCGAAAGATGGAGGCCCTCGGCTACATCTCCTCGAACACGGTCGAGGATCTGGATCTGACGGCCGGCAACGAAATCGACTTTTTTGAACCGGATGGAATCAATCCGAAAGATCGCATTGAGTCGATCGAGTGCATGGCCACCGGAATGGGTTCGATTCGCGTGGGCCAATACGAAGAAGGCGAAAAGTTCTTCCGCAGATTCTGTGAACTGGAGCCGGACCACCCGAAGGGGCCCAGTTTCCTCGGCAGAATCTTCATGTACACCGACCGAGATGACGAAGCGATCGAGCAGTTTCGAAAATGCATCGGCATGCGCTCGGACAGCTATCTGGAGCGCCGCTTGCTCGGCGACTTGCTCGCGAAAAAGAAGCTATACGCCGAGGCGGGGGAGTCATACAGGCTGGCGGTGAAGAACAATCCGTCCGACTACAGGTCGCGCATTTCGCACGGCAGGGTGCTCGCCGCCAGGCAACGGTTCGAGGATGCCTTCGCAGAATACGACGAGGCAATGAAGCTCGTGCCCGAGGACCCCGTGCCTCGCCTTCAAAAGGGGCTTGCCTTGCTGTTGGCGAAGCGCCCGGAAGACGCGATCCCGGTCTTGCAGGAAGCGGCGCGATTGGATCCGAACGTTCCGCGACCGCACGCCGCCATCGCCAAGGCACTACGGCGTCTGAAACGAACGGACGAGGCGATTGAGCACTTGAAGGAAACGATCGAGTCCATGCCCGACGCTGCCCTGCTCTACCACGCTCTCGCGGAGTGCTATGCGGTCAAGTCGGATCCGGACAACATAGAGGCCAACTTCAGGCGGGTCGTCGAACTGCTTCCCGACAGCGACGTCGCCAGAAGGAATCTCGGGGGGCACCTGTTGGCCAAAGGGCAAGTGGACGATGCCCTCGAGCAGCTTCAAAAGGCCGTCGAACTCGGCCCCGAAAACGTAGCCGCAAACTTCAAACTGGCCCGAGCGTTCGAAATGAAGGAACGGAATGCGGAGGCCATACAGTCATACGAACGAGTCTATGAACTGGCCCCCCGGAACGCGATCGCCTACCGGTTCGCCGCAAATCTCATGGATGTTGAAGGCCAGCAGGCCAGGGCCGTAAGCGTGCTGCGGAAGGCATGCGAAGTCATGAAAGGCGACGCGTACCTGACCAACGATCTCGCATGGCGCCTGGCGACGTCAAAGAAAGACGAGATTCGCAACGGATCGGAAGCCGTTAAGCTGGCCAAGGTTGCCGAGGGGCTGACCGAAGGCGATGACTTCAACGTACTCGATACGCTCGCGGCTGCCTATGCCGAGGTCGGTCGATTCGACGATGCTGTCGAGACGATCAACCGCGCTCTTGCAATCGCAGTTCGAGCCAACGACGAGCGGGAAATCAGTTCCCTGCGAGGCCGGCTGGAACTGTATGAGGCCCGTCGTCCACTCCGCCGATGATTCGGGCCGAGACTTGCACAATCAGCACGACCGATTGGATTCGAACGGCCGCAACTCAATCCGCGGATGTTGACAGGAGTGGCCCCTCGCCTTCGCGAAAGGGAATGCCCCGTCGATAGAGTTCGAGTCGCGAGCGAATCTGTTCGGCAAGGTTGGTGTTGTCCGCACTGACGGCCATCGACAAGGCCGCTTCGGCCTTCGCGGTGGCCTTGCCGTACTCGCCCGCCGCGGCATAGGCGGCCGCCAAGGTGTCCAGGAGCGTCGGATCTTGATTCTGCGTCAGCTCACAGGCACGCTTGGCGTGAGCAACGGCCTTTGCGCCGTCGCGTACGCTTGCATTCGCATGTGTTGCAAGGACCCAGGCCATCGCATTCAACGCCGCCGGCCACTCGGGCTTCAGATGGGCGGCTTTCTCGAAATGCTCCAGCCCGGATTCGCTCTTGCCCGACAGGGTCAGGGCGAGGCCCAAACTGTATTGCGCTTCCGAATCGTCCGGCGCGACTCGCAACGCCTCGCGAAACTCGGCGATCGCCGATTCGAACTCGCCGCGGGCCGACAGGGCCTTGCCCAGATTCCGACGCGCGATCGAGAAATCGGCGTTGATTTCAAGGGCGCGTCGAAAACAGCCGATGGCCTCGTCCAGCCGGTTCTTCGCGGCCAGTGCGTTGCCCAGGCTGTTGTGAACCTGAAAGGCATCCGGCTCGGTATTCAGCGCTTCCCGAAAATGCCCGATTGCTTCGTCGATCCGGCCCATCGTCAAGAGTAGACTGCCCAGGCGGTGTCGTGCCGGGGCGTGATTGTGCTGCTGCTCGACGGCCCGGCGATATTGGCTCAGCGCCTCGTCTCGGTTGCCCTGTAATTGAAGCACGCCGCCCAGGTTGACCCGGGCGTCGGCATAGTCCGGCTTCAGGCGAATTGCTTCGCGAAACCGAGCCGTCGCCTCGACGAGATTCCTCTGCGCCAAGAGGGCGCGGCCCAAGTTGTTGCTCGCGGCCGCGTAGTCCGGCTCGACGTCCACGGCCCTTTCAAACAGGGCGGTCGCCTCGTCTATTTCTCCGCGTTCCAGGAGCACGTTCCCGAGGTTATTCAGGGCCGGAACGAAATCGGGCTTGTTCACCAGCGCCTGCCGAAAATGTTCGATAGCCTCGTCGAGACGGCCGAGCGTGTACGCAGTATTCCCTCGGTGAAAGTGGGCTTCTGTATCGTGCGGAATCATCTGCGTCGCCCGTAGAGTCAGGGCGTGGGCCTCTTCGAATTTACCCGCCCAACTCAAGACCTTCGCGAGATTCCTCAGGGCTATCCCGTGTGATTCGAGGTCCAACCGTCCCATCACACGGGACGTGATTTTTTCGATTTCGGCGTTTCCCCAATCCGCGATCGGCCGCGCGATGCCCTCACCGCGAAGGACTGAAAGCAGGTCCAGGGCCAACAGCCGATGTGACTCAATCGAGGGATGTACGTGATCGAGAAACATCGTCTCCCCGGGCGTTTCGTGCTCGGATTGCCGCTCGGCCCGGGTGACGAAATCGAGCAACGGTACACCGCGGTTCTTCGCAACTTCGATGACGGCTTCATGCATCGGCGTCAGGGCCCGAAGCGGACACACGTCCTCGTCACGTGCCCGAATGAAAGCCGATTTCGCCTCCCGCGGGCGACTGAGTGCCCAGAGGGCGCAGCCTCTCAGATAGTGCAATTGGGCATAGCGATCGTCGATGGTCGCCGCCTGGTCCAATATCGCGAGTGATTCACGCCAAAGACCGGCAGCTCCCTGCTCTTGGGCGCGGCGGAGAAGCTCGTGACAGCGCTCTCGATCTGCGACAGCCAGATCGGCCCGGTGCTCGCTCTTGAACGGCGAGCAGTGTCGCAGATTCGAAGCCGGCGCGATCAGGACTACCTGTGCCCCGGCCGAGCGCGCGATGTCAACCATGCGCGCCAGGTTGTAGCGAAAGTGCTGAATGACCTGTTCCTGCGCCGCATCGTCCCGGTAGTAGGCGGCGGGTCCGATCGTGTCGTCCAGCATCGCCTCGACTTCCCCCGGAAGCAGAAACCGCTCCGGGGCCCTGTCGGAAGAATGCCCCCCGGGACGAAATGCGCGCTTGATCGCCGTGTAGATGCGCGTGCGGCCCAGGGCGGCCTGAAGGCCCGCCACGGCCGAGGGCGTTTCGAGCACGGCGGCATAGGTCCTTTTTTCGAGAAATTCGTTGTGGCCGGTGTAGATGATGAACAGGTCCGGCTCGTACTCGACGAGTTCCTCCATGAGAATCGCCACGCGATAGCTGGCATAGCTGACCCCGCCCGCATTGATCAACTCCCACCCGTGCGATGGATCGGCCTCGGGGAGCATGGCCCGCAACCATCCGCAAAAAGAGGTCTCGTCATCGTACGGCCGCCCGTTGGTTGTCGAGCCGCCCATGCAGAAGATGCGGTAGGTGTCATCCGGCTTGTCCCGGAGAAACCGTTGCGGGTTGAAGAACCGCAACTTGTTTTTCGCGGTAGCCATGTACGTCCGGCCGTCCGCGCCGGCGGTTTCTACGAAGAGAGGGATTTGGGACGAAAACCCGACGTGGGGATCCTCGTCGTACAGGATCGGTCGGACCCCGCAAAGACCGAGCACCAGCTCCGCAATCGCAAAGAATACGAGCAGTGCGATTGCACCGAACAGCGTCTTCTTGGCCACGGAAAGTCGTCGCCGACCGACGCGCCGCGCATGCGCGAGATTCCGCTTTTTTGGAGATGGGTGGCTCGCCATTTCTTGCCGCTAGATCGAGGCCGGACACGGATCTGAAGACGTTCAGATCCATCTTGATTATTATCGTCAAAACCGATTATGAAGGCAAATCCCGATACGCCCGCAAGAGACCGCAAGGGTCTCAGATATGCACTTTCAGGATGGGCTTGAATAGAAGGGCGAAGACCAGCGAGAGGATGAGAAATGTGACCAGCCAGTGTACGTCGTAGCCGAACAGCGGCGTGGATCGTGCGTCGTAGTTGATGATTCGGATCGACTCAAAGATTGACGATTCCGGAATAGAGGGCTCCGCGGAATACAGAAGCCGGTCCCAGAATCCACCGCCTCGTATCGAACTGATCCGTTCGAACCCGTCGCCGACCGTCAGCGGCATGACGACCCGGTCTTCACCGTCTCCGAATACAAGCGTGTGATTTCCCGCCTTGGACGCGGTGATTCGCCAATCGACGGTGCGAGGGTACTCCGCCCGCATCGGATCGATGGGGTCGCGCCGTAGCGCCGGAGGCAACCGCAGCTTGCAGCCCGGCCCGTTCATGTCCGAACCCGGCTTCAAAGTCACCGAGATGTTCGCGACCTTTCCCACCGGGATCGGGCGAAATTCGTATCGCAAGCCGATTTGAACCATGATGAGAAGAAACGGCCCCGTCATGATCAATACGGGACGCACCGAATAGACCAGCAGCCGCAAGGCGTGGAACACGATCAGGCGTTGGGCCCGGAACGTGACGGACAGATTGTCCTTGAACAGTCTCGTGGCCAGAAGATGGGCCGCGATCTTCCTCCGGACATCGGCGATCGCGTCCTGGTTGGAAGTGTAGCGCCAAACCAGCAGCATGAGGACGCCGAAGACCGCCGACAGGAACCACAGGATTACAACCGGCGAGAGAAACCCCAGCAGCGTGAAGGCGAGATCGCCGAGCCACACCGAAAGTCTCGTGATGAAATCCTGAATCGCGTTCATTCGTGGCGGACCACTCCCAGGCCCGATTCGATCATCCGCAAGGGGCGCTATTCGATGTAACCCAGCCCCTTCAGGCGGTCGAGCACGGCCGGGTCGGTCTCGGCCCCGTCCCCCTTGGCCTCGTCGAGCTTGGCGAGTTCCTTCTCGATCGCGTGCGTAATGAACTCATCCGTACTGCTGTAGCCCGCCGCCTTGGCATACTTGCCGGCACGCTCCAACAGCTTCTTGTCCAGTTTCACATTTCCGCCTAGCACGAATTCTCCTCTTGAACAAAGCTCAGCGACCGGCCAGTTGAGCATCGCCTCGCTCGAACATGTTTCTTCCCGTCATCGCCTTCGGAATCGGCACGCCGAACTCCCGCAGAATGGAAGGAGCCACGTCGATCAAGGCGGGATCATCCATCAGGATCTTCTTGTTACTGAGCACGATTCCCGGAACGACGTCGTGGGCGATGCAGTGGTCCGCGCTCCACGCCTTCCGATTGTCTCTGACAATTTTCTTGTCGAGTTGCTCGCTCAGACAAGTATTCCAACTCGCCCGATAGTCGCGGTCGTATCCCACGATCAGATCCGGGGCGTTCTTGGCTTCCGGTCCGGTGTAGCATTTGTCCGTACGATAGACCCGCTTGATCGGCTGCCGGCCGTTGTCGGGATCGCGAAACGCCAACAGTTTTCGCGAGATTTCATCGAGTAGGGCGTCGCGTTCATCGGCCCGCACAACGCCGTATTTCTCCCGTCCCGCAAGATTGAGATACAGTCCGTTCAGAC
>JAPULF010000234.1 GCA_027295245.1 Planctomycetota bacterium | reverse complement strand
CGCCGCCCGGGTCTTCTCGCGTCCAGCGAAGTCTGGTGTCTCCCTGGGACGGACTGAACGACCTGGCCAAACTGTTGGATGGCGGCGCGCCCGGATGAATCCGGATGAGGTTGTTGAAGTGATGGGACAGTAATGCGCTCGAGAACCACCACCGAGTGATGTCGAAGTAAGACGCCGGGAATCAACAAGGAATTGTCATGCGAAGACATGAGTTTACGCTCGACCGGTTCACAAGGTGTGTATTGCTTGCTATTACCGCCTTGTTGACCATGATCGTCGTCGAGTTATGGGCCGCTAGACCGGACATGCTTCCGGCGGCAACGGCCCAAGTACCGGACTCTGGTAGACAGCGACTTGAGATGATCAAGGAGACCCGGAAGACCAATCGGTTATTGGAGCAAATCCTCCAACATCTGCGAGCCAAACCGATCAAGGTGACCATACAGACCACCGATAAGTCTTCGGGAACGAAATCGAGGCCCGGAAAACCGTAGGTCGATTGACGCGCGCCCAGCCGGCGTTAATTGGGGGAATCGCCAAATGCTACGACAATTGCGTGCCGAGCGGGCCTTCACGTTGATCGAGATGATGATCGTCGTGGTCGTAGTCGCCATTCTGACTGCGCTCGCTCTGCCAGATGAGGGGAGTAGCGCCGCACTCGAAGGAAAACTCGCGGCCGAGAGGCTCGACGGCGATGTGGCCTATTGCCGAAGTTGCTCGATCGTCCGCCCGGATGATCCCATGATTATCAAATTCGACCCCCAGAACAATCGATACTGGATTGCCAGAAAATCGAATCCCGACACGCCGGTCCCGCATCCGGTGACGAAGGAGCCCTACTTGGTCCAGTTTGGCGATGCAGAAGGCTCGTCCGGTCACAACGTGACGCTGGTCGGAGTGGGCCTGGACGGCGACTACGAACTTGGATTCGATGCAACCGGCTCTATCGACCAAAGTACCCCGGCCGCCATTCAGCTACGGTCCGGAAGCGCGAATTATGAAATCACCGTGTCGCCGGCGGCGGCCAGGACGTCCACCCTGGAAGGCTTCTGGACCGAGTTGCAGGATGCCACCTACAAAGAGCAAGAAACCGCCAACTTCGCGGACGACGGCGACGGTGGATTCTAGTTCGGCGGGTTCGAAGGCGGCCACTAATTCGTAGCAACGCCCCCGGCAGTCTACTTGGTTGGTAGTTGGAGCTGAGAGTAGGGATGAATCGGAACAAGCAACCGCACGGAGGCCCGGGTGCTTAGAAACCGCCGAAAAACAGGACCCATTGGCATCGACATTGGTACGACCAGTATCAAGATGCTGCAGTTCGCGGACGACGAGGATGCCCCGAGAATCGTCGCGGCCGCCCACTGTGATTTGCCCGCCGCGTCGGGAGGGGACGCCGATCCCGCGTCAGCCGCATACCGGGCCGTGTCCGATTCCCTTCGATGCAATCCGTTTGTCGGACGCCGGGTCGTAACCGCCTTCGGCAACGGCGAATTTCAGATCAAGAACATTCGACTCCCTCGCATGCCGGCGGACGAGTTGGCCGGGGCAGTCGAATTCGAGGCCCGCGAGCGCTTCGATGTACCGGGCGGGCCGCTTCAGTTTCGGTTTGTGTCGGCAAGTGAAGTCCGCCACGGCAACGAGATGAAAGAGGAGATCATCGTCTTCGCCGTATCGGAAGAGACCATCGCGAAGCGACTCTCTCTCATGGAGTCTCTGAAGCTCGAAGTCACTGCCATCGATATTACGCCTTGCGGCGTAGCTCGTAGCTTCGTCCGATTCCTTCGCCGCTTCGACGACCTCTCCGCGGTCAATGTATTTCTCGAGATCGGCTGGACCAGCGCAACCGTGGTGATCACCCGAGGAACCGAAATCGCCTTCGTCAAACAGATCGAAATCGGTGGACAACACATGACCGCCGCGGTGTCGGAAGCCCTCGGGGTTTCGGTGCGGGACGCGGGCCGATTGAGGCTGAGGATCATTCGCCAAATGGGCGGCCGACGAAATGACGACGGGGCCCCCGTCCACGAGGAACTTCGTAATACCGTGGCCGACGCCGTTCGACCGTCGGTTGAACGTATGTGTCGAGAGATTCAGCTTTGCCTTCGCTATTTTGCGGTGACCTTTCGTGGGCAACGTCCCGAGAGCATCACGTTTGTGGGAGGAGACGCCCATGAGCCCGTGCTGATGGCGATCCTGGGCGAGAACATCGACATTCCGTGTACCATCGGCCACCCCCTTCGCGGCGTCCATCAGGCCGATCTGATCGGCGGTCCGGACCGCCGCACGTTTCAACCGGCCTGGGCCGTTGCGGCCGGACTCGCCCTGCGCGATTCAAAGTGGGTCGAGCCGCGCGCGGCCCAGAGGGGCACGATGGAGGCGGCCGGACAGTCACTTGCAGGGGATCGAAGAGCGTGAAGGACTGCGACTTTCTACCGCTGGAATACCGTGTGGCCCGCGAGCAACGGCGTGCCATGAAGCTGCGCGCCGCGTGCGTCGGCGGGTTGGTCGCCGTGATGGTCATCTGGCTCCTCGCCAACCGCCAGCAACTCGCCGTGGTCCAGGAAACGCACCGGGGGATTCTGTCGCAGCACAGCCAACTCGAGATTCACATGGCCCAGAAATCGAGACTGATCGCGCGGCGCGGTGCCCTCCGCGATCACAGCAGACTGATCCGACAACTCGCCAATCGCGTCAGTTCGGTCGGCATTTTTGCCGACATCAGCAATCGGCTGCCCGCTACGGTCGTGTTGACGAAGGTGAGCCTGGAAGCCGATACGGTCGCCAGATACTCCCGCGAAAACACTGCGCCATCCTCGCGAAGGCAGGCAGCGCGAGCCGACGAACGCTCCGCCCGGTCGCGGGGGTCTCGTCCTCGCCTCATTCTTTCGGGACTTGCCGCCACGACGCCGGCCCTCCTTACATTCGCCGCGGAACTCGAATCGTCCCCCGTGTTCAGCAAGGTCCACCTGGACACCAAGGGAACAGCCACACGGTCCGGCCGCCGCGGAGTGGACTTCGAGCTGACATGTCAACTCGCTTCCCGGCAAAGGAATAAATCATGAGCACGGCGAAGATGAATATTGTAGTGCTGCTGGCCGTGCTGGGTCTGACCTCGGGGTTCGTCTTCGGAGTCCTCGTTCCCGGGTTCGACCGGCTCAAAACCAAGCACGCCGAAATCGAAGCTGCGGCCGCCCAGGTCAAGTCGGATCAGGGGCAAGTGGGCAATATCGGCGATATCTACAAGTCGATTCTTGAACTCGACAAGGAAACGAGCGGTTACCGCGTGAAGCTGCCCTCCGATCGCCGGTTCGGCGAGTTTCTGAACAGCCTTTCCGACAGCTTGAAAAAAGTTCAGATCGATGACTACATCGTACAGCTTCGAGACGCCCGCCGTCTCGAAGCTGAATCGTTGCCGTCGCAATTGAAACTGGCCGCGGGCACGACCATCCTCGCCGTCGATGTCAAATTCGAGACGAACTTCGAGACACTATTCGAACTCTTGTTGGTCATCGAGAAACTGCCTCGGGTTACACAGGTCGAAAAACTGCAATTGGCATCGTTGGATGAGCAATCGAACGAAATCCACGTGGACCTGCTGTTGCATACTTACTTTCATCCGGGCTAGGCGCCTGGCGGACGCATACGCTGAAGGGCGGAACCATGTCGGTAAATCCTGCCGAATTGCTACAAGTCGCAAAGGCCCACATCGCCGCGGACAAGAAAAAATCGGCGGGGCTGGGGGGGCTGATGCTCGTCTTGCTGGTTGTGGTCGGGCGATTGCTCGTGGGTGGATCCGGGCCTGAAGAAGCGAAGGCGAAATCCATTGTGGTTCAACCGGTGGAAAAGAGGCCGGCCGGCCCAACCATGCGTCCGATGCCGCGACGCACGAAAACAACTGCGACCCCGGCCGGCGTGGGCGAGACGGTGGCGGACTTCGCGTCGTTTCCCGACGAAGACATCGAATTCATCGACGACGATCTTCCGCGCGTCCTGGACCGCGACATCTTCGCGGTGCCGGACTGGTCGCTCTTTGCAAGGTCCTCCGAACCCATCGAAGGCAAAGGGGCCATGGGGTTTCAAGCCGGCCGCCTGTGGGCAAGACTCGCAGAGTCGATGGACTCGTTCAAAAATCAGCAGTCGGACGAGTTCAAGGCCCAAATAGCCGAACTGCAATTGCGCGCCACCGTGACCGGAGTCGTACCGGTTGCCTACATATCCGGACGTATCGTACGAGAGGGTGACGTGATCGACGGATTTTCGGTCGCTCGGATCGGGGAGCGGCAGGTGACCCTGCGAAAATTCGGCCACACCGGGTCGATAAAACTTCCTTGAAACACAACCAAAGCGGTCCTTGGACCGATGTAGCTTCCAGAAACGGAGCCTGTATCGTGACCGTCCTCAAATGTCCCGCGCGCCGCATTCCTCGCTACACCTGGCATCATTGCCTGGCCGTAGCCGTGGTTGTATGGGCCGCGCTCTCGGTTTCGGTCGCGTGGGCCGAAGATGAAAACCCCGCAACGGAACCCCGGATCGAGGCCCCACCCGAGTCTACTGTGACGCTCGTCGGCGAGAACCGCTTCACCCTGCACCTGGTCGATGTCCCGCTGACCGAGGCACTGCGACTGCTGGCCGAGCCCACCAAGCGCAACATCGTGCTGGCCCGGGATGCCGGCGGCACAGTCAATGCCAGCATGTACGAAGTCGACTTCAATCAGGCCCTGACCGCCATGCTGACTTCAAACGGACTCGGGTATCGCCTCGACGGATCGATCATCTACGTACACACCCTGGAAGATCTCGCGTTGAGGGCCGCCGCACAACGCCGAATCGGATCACGCGTCTTCACGCTGAACTACATCACCGCGACCGTGGCCAAGAATCTGATCGAGCCGTTTCTCTCGCCGGACGTGGGAAAGCTGTCGAGCACGCCTCCCGCGTCGGTCGGGCTCGGCGGCCGAACCGGCATGCCCGATACCGAGGGCGACTCCGACGCGGGCCCCGATCGAATCATCGTGACGGACTACGAGGACCGGCTCGACGAGTATGCCGTTCTCATCAAGGCACTCGATGTCAGACCGAAACAGGTCCTCATCGAGGCGACCATTCTCCGCGCCACGCTCAACGAGCAAAACGCCCTTGGCATCGACTTTACCACGGTCGGCGGGATCGACTTCGCCGCCCTCAGCAGCACCAGCCCCGCGGCCCAGAGCATCACGACCGGCAATACCCCGACCAATCAACTGTCCGAAACGACGTTCACCGTAAGGACGGATCTGGCTGGCTCGGTTCCAAACGGCGGATTCACGTTCGGGATCATCAAGGATCAAATCGGCGTGTTCATTCGCGCCCTGGAAGAAATCACCGACACGGAGATCATCGCCAATCCCAAGATACTGACGTTGAACAAACAGGTCGGCGAAGTGATCGTCGGTCGGCGCGATGGATACGTCACCACGACGTTTACCGAAACCCAGGCCATTCAGACCATCGAGTTCCTCGAAACCGGAACGGTCTTGAGCTTCCGCCCGTTCATCGGAGACGACGGCATGATTCGAATGGAAGTCCACCCGAAGGACTCCACCGGCGGCCTGACCCAGGCCAATCTGCCGTTCGAGCAAACCACCGAGGTCACCACCAACATCATGGTTCGTGATGGCCACACCATCCTGATCGGCGGACTGTTCCGCGACGTAACCACGGCAACGCGCGGACAGGTGCCCGGCCTCGGAAACTTGCCGCTCGCCGGCGTCCTGTTTCGATCGACCTCGGACAACACCGTTCGGGAAGAAGTCATCATCCTCTTGACGGTTCACATCGTGAAGGACGGTGGCGACTACACCGCCAGCGACGAACTCAATGAAGACATAGAACGGCATCGTGCTGGAATGCGGCATGGTCTTCAGTGGCTCGGCCGGGAGCGGCTTGCCCAGGCGCACTATCGCTGGGCCGTGAGCCATTTCGACCGAGGCGAGGTCGACAGGGCCTTGTGGGATGCCCGGATGGCGATTCGCAATTCGTCGCGGCACCTACCCGCCATCAAGCTGATCGAAAAGATCACGCGGAATCGCGAATGGGATTCGGAGGCCTCGGCCATTCGCAATTACGTTCGAGCCCGAATCGCGGAAGAAAACGGAGTCGAGTTCCGGCCGTTCGGTCGCCCGGTGCCTCGGATGCCGCCTGCCGATTCCTTGGATGGGTCCTTCGGCTTCGACGCCGAAGACCACGATGCGTCCGACCCGGACCAAACGGAATGGCGACGTGACGCCACCTCGCGGGGGAGTGCCCGTCCATGATCGGTTGGACCAATCGTTGTTTCCGTGCGCTTTTGGCGACTTGCGGGCTTGTCGTTTGCGCCGGTTGCGAAGTCCCGAAGACCGGTAGGGCGTTGCTGTCGGATCAAAAAGAGGCCCGCGTCGACGCCCGAAAACGATGGGACGACATGCGTGGAAGCGCCCGACTGCAAGTCGCCGAGCGGCATTTCGTCGCCGGCCGATACGACGAA
>JAPULF010000233.1 GCA_027295245.1 Planctomycetota bacterium | reverse complement strand
CTGGCCGAAGCGCGGGTCTTCGTGGGGAACGACAGCGGCGTGGCACACCTTGCCGCCGCACTGGGGACACCCACCGTTGCGGTCTTCGGCCCGACGAACCCGAAGACCTGGCGTCCATGGGGTCCCCGAGTCGCGGTCGCGGCCGGCCCACGACCGGGCGACTGGCCGAAGATCGAAGCTGTGTTGGAGGCGGTTCGGCAAGTCGTCGATCCGGCCACGTCCGGGAATTGCGACACCGCCTCCGGATGCCTATATTCCGACCCGAACCTCGGCGGAATGACACGACATGTCGACGATTAATGTCAGGACGGCTCGCGACGTTGAAGCGCGCACCGTCTTGCGCCTAATCCTTGCGGTGCCGGGCCAGTCGGCCGGAGATATCGAGCGCCAAGTCTCGTCGTTCATGGACTATGCCCGGGCCCTGTCGCTCGACCTCAATCGTCAGTGGATGGCGGAGCGTGACGGGCACTGCGTGTCGGCGTGTACCTGCCTGGAGTCTCCCGGGCGAACGGCCTTGCTGTTTGTGCCGCACGGGGCGACTACCGGATGCGACGCCGAGACGATCGCCCACATCTTGCAACACGTGGTGCGCGACGTTTCGACGCGAATGTCACGCGTCGTGCAGTGTCTGGTTGCACCGAACGATGACAAGAATCAACAGGCCCTTTTGCAGTCTCGGTTTCGCCAACTGGCCGTGCTTCGGTACCTGGAATGCGACCTAACCGATTCTTCAAACCGGGGTTCGCCGACGGCGAGCCCGGGCGGCAGCCTGGAGTGGGTAACGTACGATCGGGAGCGCCACGATGATTTCGCGAAGCTGATCCTGGCGACGTACCAAGACAGCCAGGATTGTCGGGGCCTGGCCGGGGTTCGTACGATCGAGGACATCATTGCGGGCCACAAGGCCACAGGCCGGTTCGAGCCGCATCGATGGTCAATGCTGCTTAGCGATGAGCGTCCCGCGGCGTGCGTCCTGCTGGTCGCCAATCCATTGCGACCGACGTTGGAACTCGCGTACATGGGTGTTCACCCGGATTTCAGGCGGTGCGGAATGGGCCGATACGTGCTGGAGCACGGGTTGGTCCAAGCGCGTCGCGAGCGGTTCTCGGCGGTCACGCTGGCGGTCGATGCGAGCAACACCCCGGCACGGCGACTTTACGAAGGGCGGCGTTTCCGGCAGACGCTGGAACGTCGAGCCATGATATGCTTATTGAATTCAAGCCCATGACAGCCATGAAGATGCGCCGATTCCCGATAGTTGTCCACCGGTTTTCAACGTAGGTGTTGCAGTCATGTTAATAATCCGCCGAATTTTTTTTTGAGCGCGCAAATCCTTGACTTTCCTGAAGTCCTGACGGCGGGAAGACTTTTGGGCAAAATTCAAATTGACGCGAATCGGTCGCGGCTTTATTATGCCGAACACCGCGAGCAGCTTCGGGCGCCCGATCTTACGGCGGGTATGGATGAATGCGACAGCCTTCTGCCACGTGATGCTCCGGTCGACGTGACTTGGTAATAAAACTGGGCGATTTCGAAAAACCGTGCCGGCCCACGGAGCGGTAGGGAGTGCGCTGTGCCTATTCAAACCGAAGACACCGGTGAACGAATTCGTGACCGCATCGCAGAATTGGTGGGAGCCCAGCGATACAAGGTCTGGTTCAAGAACTCGACGCGCGTGAGTTGCACGGACGGATTCGTCAAGGTCGGCGTGCCGAACGTATTCATCGGCGGCTGGATCGAAAACCACTTCGCGGAGGCCATCGGGGCGGCGGCGAACGACGTTCTCGGCCGTGAAGTCCCGGTGAGTTTCGCGATCGAACCGGACCTCTTTCGGCAATTGAGAAAGTCCGAACTCAACTCCCAGGCCGCCTTCGTGGAGAAGAATTCGGACCGATTCGCGCGGGATCGCCGCGTTTCGACGGGGAGCCCGTCCGGCCACGTCAGAAGACTTCGGGGTCGGCTCGAGACTTTTGTCGTGGGGGCTCGGAACCGGCTGGCCTATTCGGTGGCCCAAAACGTCGTCGAACGCCCCACCGAGGAATGCGCACCGTTGTTTATTCATGGTGGGTGCGGTGTCGGCAAGACGCACCTCTTGCAGGGCATTGCCAATGCCCTCGCCGAGGGCAAACCTCAAGTCCGATGCACGTACGTGACCGGCGAGGAGTTCACCAACCAGTTTCTGCACGCCCTCCGGGAGCGACGGGTCGATGCCTTCAGGCACCGATTTCGAAGTTTGCACGTCCTGATCGTCGACGACGTACACTTCATCGCCAACAAGAAAGCAACGCAGGAGGAGTTTCTACACACGTTCAATACCATCGACACGGTGGGTCTGCGTGTCATTCTGGCGTCCGATGCCCACCCCAAAATGATCGGGGACCTGTCCGAGTCTCTCGTCAATCGCATGGTCTCCGGGATGGTCGTTCGCATCGAACGGCCCGACTTCGATACGCGTTGCGAAATCCTCCGCCAAAAGGCGGCGACGATGCACCATCCGGTTCCGGAGCCCGTCATCGCATACATTGCGGAAAAGGTCCAAACCAACGTTCGGGAATTGGAGGGCTGCCTCCTCAAACTGGTGGCCTACGCGTCGCTGATGAAGAAGCAGATCACGCCGGCCCTTGCCCGTCAGGCCCTGGAGGACCATCTGGCCAAGACGGGGAATATCCTGACGGTCAGCGATATCGAATTGAGCGTGGCGACTCTGTTCGGGCTTTCGCCCGCCGATCTTCACAGCTCGCGCAAATCCCGCACGATCGCTCTGGCGCGCAATGTCGCCATGCACATAGCACGGACGCACACGGACCTCAGCTTCCCGGAAATCGCCCGCCTGATGGGCAACAAGAACCACACCACCGTCCTGCTGGCCTGTCGTCGGATCGGCGCGATTCTCGCGTCGGACGGGGACGTGCAGTGGCAATCCGCCGCGGGGCGGCAGAGCGGCAAGCTGAGAGGGCTGGTCGAGCGATTGGAAGAACAGCTTCGCGGTTGATGGGCCACGTCAAGGCGGCATGTCGGGCTACCGTCCGGATCGGCTACCGAATGGCACTTTGAGGGTCGCCGCCGGTCCGGCAATCCGAAATCGCAGCGTGTTCTCCCCGATTCATATCGCTAAACCCTGTCCGGGATAGTGGTTTCCGTTTCCGTGCGCTCGAAAACCCGGCCCGTTCACCTTAGGATTCCCGCAGGCGACGCCGGTCGGGGCGGCGTGTCGCCACGAGTGCACGTGAGCCCATGGCCGACATCAGCGAGACCGTCATTTCGATTCAAAACCTCCGCAAAGAGTTTACGACCTCGAGCGGCGGACGACTGACCGTCCTGGATAACGTCACGTTCGACATCGTGCGGGGAGAGACGATCGTGATCATGGGCGGGAGTGGCTGCGGCAAGAGCACCCTTCTGAATTGCCTGATCGGGGAATACGAAGTGGACGCCGGGCGGATCAGGTATCAGACCAAGGACATGGCGGAGCCCGCAGACATCATCGGGCTGGACGAATCCCGAATGAACGAGATTCGCAAGAAGTTCGGAATCCTGTTTCAGAGCGGGGCACTGTTCAATTCGCTGAGCCTTGCCGAAAACGTCGCCCTTCCGCTTCGCGAACACAGCTACGTCGAACCCTCGATCGTGGATATCGTGGTGACGCTCAAGCTTCAGCAGGTTCACATGCTGCCACATCGGGACAAGATGCCGTCGATGCTCTCGGGGGGGCAGAAGAAGCGGGCGGGACTGGCGCGGGCCATCGTTCTGGACCCGGAAATCCTGTTCTACGACGAGCCGTCGGCCGGGCTGGACCCGGTCACCAGCGCCGCGATCGACGATCTAATCATGGACTTGTCGAAAAAACTGAACGTGACCAGCATCGTCGTGACGCACGAGATGGATTCGGCGTTTCGGATCGCGGACCGCATGGTCATGCTGGACCGGGGTCGCGTGCTGAAGATCGGGCCACGGGCAGAGTTCGAAGCGCTGCGCGACGCGACCATCGATCAGCTCGATTCCCGTGAAGATAAATTGATGAATCAGTTTCTGAACGGACACACCACCGGACCGCTGACCGACGCCGAGGGCCTCAGCGAATACGAGAAACTGCTCGTAGAAGGGTAGGAGACATGGCTGCGGAGCGCAATTCGTTCAAGGTCGGCCTCATGACGGTCGTGGTGGGCCTCATCTTTTTCGGAATCCTGCTTTGGATCAGCCGAGGCGTCGGCGGCGACACCCGCACCATCACGATTTACTTCGACGCGGAACCGGCGATGCCCGGCATCGCGGAGGGGTCGTCGGTGCTGGTCGGTGGCCAGACGGTCGGCAAGGTGCTACGGGCGGTACTCAAGAAGCGAGAGACAAAGTCGAATGACGGGGCCGATTCATACGACGTCGTGGTGGAGGCCGAGATTCAGGAATTCATCGAACTCAGGACCGATTATAAAGTGTTTGCCGAGGGCCCCCCTCTCGGCGGCGACGGTCTCATCAAGATCAAGCTCGGGACCGCCCAGGAACGATTCGATCTGGACCAACCGCTCAAGGGCTCACCGCCCGGCGGATTCTCGGCGGTCCTGGCCTCCATGCAGGGCGAACTGAATGGTGACGATCCGACGAGTCTGTTGGGACAGATCAAGAGCCAGCTCGATCCGGGATCCGACGCGTCGCTGATGGCGAAGCTGCTTTCGTCGATGAATGACTTGAACGTGATATCGGCGTCCATCCGAACGGAATTCGATCCGGCCCAACGGGCATCGCTGCTCGCTTCAATCCACACAATCATGGACAACATCAACAGCACGACCGCCGCACTTCGGGCGGAATTCGATGCCGAGAAGCCGTCCGTGCTTCTCGGGAAAGTACACCTGGCGATGAACACCCTTAACGCCGGGCTGGAAACCACCAAGCGAATTCTGAGCGACAACGAGTCCCCGATCGGCAGCACGCTTCAGCACGTGCAATCGACGTCGGAGAAGCTGGATATGCGAATTGCGGAGAACATCGCGCAACAGACCGATCCGGCCTTCGCCGACGGGCTGATGTATAAACTGAACCTTGCGGCCACCGAACTGGAGTTCGCGCTGGAGGATATCCACGTCGTCACGAAAACCGCGCGCGAGATCATCGTCCTGAACCGCGAGAACATCAACAAACTTCTGCTCAATTTCAAGGAGACGTCGGATCATTTGAAGTCCGCGGCGAAGTACGTTTTGCAGCGGCCCTGGCGACTCCTGAATGCACCCAGCGACACCGAGGACAGGCAGCACGCCATCTTCGATGCCGCGCGAAACTTCGCCGAAGCGGCCACGCGCCTCGACAACGCCGCGTCACAGCTTCGGGCGCTATCGGACATGCACGACGGGAACATCCCGACGCACAGTCCGGACCTGGCCCGTATTCGAGCGGAACTCGTACAAACACGCGCGAAGTTCGGGCAGGCCGAAGACAAGTTGTGGAGCCAGCTCGGCGTCCGCTAGCTTGCACACTATCAAGATCTATTGACCGCGGAGTCGCGACAGATGCCGAAACTCATTTCATCGCCGACGCAAGTCGAATCCGCCGGAAACCGGCCCAAGGTTATCGAAGAATACATCGGGCGGATCAACACGGACCAGCATGGAATCAGCATCGCCCGCATGCGAAGCCCGGAGGGCTGGACCGAACCGGGACAACGCCCCCTGTTCACAGAATATACGCTCGTCTTGAACGGGGTTCTTCACGTGGAATACGAAGGCGGAACGATGGATGTCCTGGCCGGGCAGGCCGTCGTTTCCGCACCGGGCGAATGGGTGCAGTATTCCACGCCGCAAGAAGGAGGCGCGGAATACGTGGCGGTGTGCGTCCCGGCGTTTTCGCCCGATACGGTCAAGCGAGACCCCGGGTAGTCCGGACGGCCCGATGGCGCGGTCCCGAGTTTGTTTTTTTCGATGCCGCCAGGGTTTGCTATCCGCGATCGGGGCGCAATTCCGGCACGGTCGGGACAAGCGACCTTCCGGAGAGCCGGCGGGTTCCGGCCTGCGCGTTTACAGAATTGGAACATGGCGCCGCAGCCGCGGCTTCTTTTGCGAACGGGAACGTCATGGAACAACCACCTCCGACTGACCGGACCCGGGTCAAACAGATTCCGAGCCGGGGTAAGTACGACCAAGAAACGATCCGCGCGATCATCGACGAAGGGCTGGTAGCCCAC
>JAPULF010000232.1 GCA_027295245.1 Planctomycetota bacterium | reverse complement strand
CAGCGGTGCGTCAGCCGGTCCAGCAGGGCGGCGGTCATGCGTTCGCCCTGGAAGACCTGGCCCCAGTCGCTGAAGGCCAGGTTACTGGTGATCAGCAGGCTGGACCGTTCGTAGCGATCAGCGAAGACCTGGAAGAGCAACTCGGCGCCGGGGCGGCTGAACGAAAGATAGCCCAACTCGTCGCAGATCAGCAGGTCGGTCTTGTCCAACTGGCCGAGAAGGCGATCGAGCTGGTATTGCTTCTGGGCCTCTTCCAGACGGTTGACCAGTTGAGCGGCGGTGAAGAAGCGAACACGCCGCCCCTGCCGGCAGGCGGCCAGGCCCAGGGCGATCGCCAGGTGCGTCTTGCCGGTGCCGGCGTTACCGATACAGCAACAGTTGAAGTGCTCATCGATCCACTCGCCGCGGGCCAGTTCCATGACCATCTGTTTGTTCAGCGACGGGACGGTCGTGAAGTCGTAGGTGTCGAAGTCCTTGTAGACCGGGAAGGCGGCGGCTTTGATCCTGGCCTTGAGGGCGTTCGACGCCCTGGCGGCCACCTCCAGTTCGGTGAGCCGGAGCAGGTACTGCTCGCAACCCTCCTCCGCGGCGGCGGCCTCGCGTGCCAGCTTCTCGAACTCGGCGCCGATGGTCGGCAGGCGAAGTTGCTTGAGGTTGGCCTTGAGCAGCAGGGTGTGATTCTTGTCGTGGGGTTTAGGCATGGGCGAGTTCTCCTACGGAAAGCAGTTGATCGAAGCGGTCCAGGTCCGGCGGCGGGACCTGAACCTGACACAGGGTGGAATCCAGTTCCGATCGTTCGAACGCATCCGTCCGAACGCCCCGGCGGGTGTCGCGATCCGCCAGGCGCCGGGTGTGTTGGATGATCCGGTCCGCCGACAGGTCCTCGAGACCGCGGCCGTGCCGGATGGCACGCTGCACGCGTGTGACCGGATGCTCGGCCAGCAGTTGCAGGACGCGGACGTACTGTCGGGCGCCGGGCGCCGGACCGTGTCGCGCTTCCAGCGCCCGGCGCAGCGTCGTGAAATCCGTGGGCAGTCGCCAGCGGCGATAGACGTTCGAGTGATCCAGGGCGGCCGGGCGCCGGCCGAGTGTCACCAAATAGTGCAGCGGATCGAGGATCTGCGGGCCGGGCTCATACGAACGGACATGACGGGCCACCACCTGTCCGTCGGCGACGATCTCGATGCGATCGACGTAGCCCTTGACCGTGACCGGCCGAAAGGCCCAGGTCCGCGGCACGCTGTAGCGGTTGCGGTCGAAGCGGACGGTCTGGTACTTGTCGACCAGGGCCGGTTGATGGATGCAGGGATCGAACGGTCGGGCCGGCAATGAGAAGGCCGCGACCCGGTCGCGTTCGAAGCGCCGGCCGACGGTCTCGGTCTGACCGGCCACCGTCCGCTGTCGGTCCTTCAGGCAACATTGCAGCAGCCACGTGTTGAGTTCGGCGAGATCCTTGACCCGGGGCACGGGCGTGGCCCAGCGCCGTTGCAGGTCATACACCCGGTTCTCGACATGCGGCTTCTCGTTGCCCCGAGCCGGCATGCAGAACAGGGGCTCGAAGGCATAGTGACTGGCCAGGGCGGCGTAGCGCTGGTTCGGCCTGCGGTCGCGGCCCTTGAAGATGGCGCTGACCACCGTGGTCGGATTGTCCCACCAGACCTCGCGCGGCACACAGCCGAAGAACGCAAAGGCCCGGACCATTCCTGACAGGACGGCCTCGGTGCGTTCGGTCGGCAGGGCGATCGCGAATGGACAATACGAATAGGCCCATGCGGCCAGCAGCACCGCGACCTGTCGGCGGCCCTCGGGGAAATCCACGTGGATGTGCCCGAAGTCGCACTCGAGCCGCTGGCCGGGGTCGTGGTCCAGGGGAATGAACGTCTCTCGCTGCCGCCGCCGCCGCTTGCCGATGTATCGGCGGATCGCGTCGTAGCCGCCGGCGTAACCGTGCTCGTCGCGCAGCCGACGATAGACCTGCATCATGGTGTGGCGTTGTTTGCGCGGGGCGTGTTCGTCGGTTGCCAGGATGCCGTCGATGACGGCGTGGAACGGACCGAGCCTCGGCGCCGGCGGGTCCTTGGTCCGGCTGTAGGGAAGCGGCTCCGGCTCGGCCAGGGCCTCACGAACCTTGCGTCGCGAGTGATGGAAGGTCCGGGCGATGGCCCGAACGCTCATGCCGTCGCGATGCGCCCTGCGAATCCGACCGTAGTTCTCCACCGTAAGCATCCTCCGCCTCCGTACAAGCTGGTCAGCCCCAAAAGGCGACCAGCATCCGGAGGCAGCTCCGGTGGGTCCAGATTCCGCGCCGATTTCAATTCACAGGGTGGGCCCGAATTGCGCGCCGATTACCACCAGACTATGTCGATAGCCAACAAGATGCGATTGATCGGTTTGCCAGGCTCGCCTTCCTCGTTTTCACGATGCATCGTATCGGAGTTCGCCAACGGCGTGACGTCAGAATCCAAAGTAGAAAGTTTATTGAATCGCAGATTCGCCGTCCAGAAGCGGTCTGGTTTCGGCACAGTGTCGGTCCGATAATTCTGCCAACTATTCCGTCGCATGACGTGATTTGCGAGGTTGTCGAGCCGAGTGGAAGTCCGCGCCGCGGCGTGAAACGGTACCGGGAGTGTTGCCGGATGTTCAGCCCTCGTTAAGTCGCCGGGCGTTGTCTCTCATGACCGTCATGTAGTCTCCTGCTCTTGGTGTGTTGCCGCACGGATGGAAGACCATGCAGCGAATACCGCGTCTGTGCAAGGTGTTAACGATGGCGGCGTCGGGGGGCGCTTCCCAGATCATTCGGGTCGCGGCGTGATTTGCAAGCAGTTCGTCCAATTCGGCCCAACGCTCTTCGTCCGGGATCTCGTGCGGCTCCCAATGTACGCTCTTGAGATTCAGGTCGTATCGGCGTGCGAGGTACTGATAAACCGGATGGGAAGCAAGCAGGGGTTGAACCCGAACGCTCTCGGTCGCTTTGCTTAGTTGTTGATCGAGGTCGTTCAGGTCACGTTTTAGGGCATCAAAGTTCAGGTCTAGCAGGTCCTTGTGATGCGGAAGCAGCCTGGCGAGGCCGTCCCGTATGGCTTGGGCCTGGCGTTCGGCGAGGGTTGGATCGAGCCATGTTGTGAAGGCGACTCCGGAATGGGCGTGCCGGCCCGCCGGGCCGTGCGAATGCCGGGCGGCCCCTTCGATCTCGATGTGGCGGTCCTCAAGGCCCTGCGACGTGTTCAGCAATCTGGACCAGGGCAGACTGACTTGTTCGGTCCATTTTGCGTAGGCGGCGCCGTTCAGCAGGATCAGGTCCGCCTGTTGGAACGAGGCGACGATGTCCGGATTCGGTTTCCAGTATGCGGGATCCTGGTCGGACGGGACCGGGAACACGACATCCACGAGATCGCCGGCGATGCGATCCGCGAAGTATTTCAGCGGATAATTGACGGTGTAGACTTCGATTCTCGAGGGTGTTTGAGCAGTCTCCGGCGCTGTTGAATTCGATCGATCACAGCCTGACAACGCCGCCAGTAAGAAACACGAGGTGAAAATCCCATAGGTCCGTTGATCGAACATCGCAGTATCCCTCTTGGCCACGACGTCTAAAGGATCACGCGTCGCAGGATCTGGTCCACATACATTGTGGTCAGCGTCACCGCCAGTCCGGTCAGTAGCAGGCTGGCGGTAGCAATGATCAACAACTCCGAAATGAGCAGTTCCGCGGTTTTCCACCGGCTGCAGCCGAGCTTGAACATCGTCTGAACCTCTCGGTGTCGCAATCTCAGCGATAACATGACCACCAAACCGATCAGCATCGTCGCGGCTCCGCCTGTGAGAACGAAGGCCGAGTTGAGCATGCCCTCCACCTTGAATACGGTCGCGGTGAGGTCACGAATGACATGAGCCGGACGAAGAATCTGGCAGGGCTCGCCGATCGATTGATAGCGTCCGCGAAGCAGGTCTTCGGATTTCTTGTCGCGTGGAATCACCAGAACCGCGGTGATCGGGAATTCCGACACGTCACCGTGAAAGTGAAAGCTGTCGATGTTCTCTTCCGTGATTTCGTTGTAGTGCAGGAGCTTTGCGTTGGCCGTGTAGTCGCGGCCGTCCCGCCGCAACAGGACATCGGGGTCGTCGACGGTTTGAAGATCCTGATGCCCGTGCCCCAGTCCGGCGATGATCCAAGCCGTCTTGATGTCGACAAAGACGGCGTGGTCATCGGGCGTGTGGGATCGGGCCAGGACGCCGGCCACGTGCATTTTCAGGGGGAACGTCCCGGCCAGGTTAAACAGGTCCTCCGGGGAGGACAGCAGATGATCGCCCGGGCCGAGGTCGAGACGCTCGGCAGCCGTGGCCCCCAGAACGCAATCGCCGAGGCGTGTAATTTGTCGGCCGTTGTCTATGACGAGATTTCGGAATTCGAAATAGTCAAGTGTGGTTCCGGCAATGACGCGGCCTCGGGCTTGGAAACGCGTGAAGATCGGAACGGCCCGAGCCATCCCGGAGCGTTCAACGCGTTGCAGTTCGGCCATCGTGATCGGATCGACGGGCTTTGGTTCGAAATAGAGGGTGTCGATGGCCAGATCGAGCGAACTTCCCTTGGCGCCCACGATCAGCGGCGTCGATGCGGCCCGGGCCATCAACTGCCGTTCGCATGCCGCGACGAGGGTTCGCAAGGCGAGCGGCAAAAAGAGCATGAAGGTGATGGCGGTGATGAGGATTGCAGTCTTGACCCTGTGATATGCGACGTAACGCCATGCAATGTAAAGGCTGTCCTTCATGCGACCGCACGAGACCCGAATTGCGCGAAATCGATCACTCGGTCGAAGGCGTCGAGACAGCCGTGATCGTGCGTGACATTGACCCATGTGGCATTGCATCGCCGGGCATGCTCGCTCAGAAGATTGATGATCCGGCCTTTGCTCAGTGGATCGAGATTTCCGGTCGGTTCATCCGCCAGAAGTATTTCGGGGCGAGGAAGGAGTGCCCGACAAATGGCCACGCGCTGTTTTTCCCCTTGCGAGAGCTGATTCGGGTAGCGATCGAGCAGATCGGCGAGGCCCATGTCTTCCGCGAGGCGCGCGGCGCGGGCGCGGACGTCCGGGTCGAGTCGGAGTGTTCGATTGATGCGGTACGGGTGAAGCATGTTGTCGCGAACCTTCAGGTATTCGAGCAGTTCGAAATCCTGAAAAATGAACCCGATGTTGGCGATGCGAAAATCTCGTCTGGCGGCATCGCCCATGGCGGACAATTCCATCCCGCCCACCCGCACCGAGCCGCATGACGGGACGGCGATCCCGGAAATGAGGTTCAGGAAAGTCGTCTTTCCCGAGCCGCTCGGCCCAATGACCGCGACCCGTTCGCCGTCGTCGATCGCCAGTTCGGGAATCGCCAGGCGAAAGCCGCCGTTTGGGTAGTTAAAGCGCAGATTGCTGATGTGAATCATGGTTCAAATCGGACCCGTCATACGCTTTTGTTCGCGCAGATCGATCCCCGCGATCTTCCAGGCGCCATCGCCCGGCTCGACCGTGAGAATCGCCTCGTATTGATTGGTTCGTCGGTGGACGTGGCCCCAGTGTCCGACCGATCCCGAGACATTCCAGCGGCAATGGTGGACGAAGCCGCCGGTGTCGGTGGTATCGACGGGTATCGAGTCGAGCACTTCGACGGCATCGACCTTGACCCTGGCGCCGCCCTGGCCTTCGAGTTCGATGCTTCGACGCGTCTGAAGATAGACGTCTGATAGCAGGTCTCCCGATATGCTGATCGCCAGGCGGTCATAAATGATGTTCTCCTCGCGGCGGTCGAAGGCTCGGTAG
>JAPULF010000231.1 GCA_027295245.1 Planctomycetota bacterium | reverse complement strand
GGAAGACGAAGAGCAGACCGTAGCCGCCGCAATTCAGACATACGCCGATCGCGTCGAGCAGCATGCCCGGGAACACCCGGATCACCTGATGAAAATCTGAACTCGCGCGCTTCGCCGAGAAAAGAAGCGGCTATGTCAGTTTACGAAGGGTTGTGTTGCGAGGGCTGTTCCCCTGCGACGGGAACCCTGGTGCGCGAAGCACGTCGCCGACAAGGGGTGACGCTGCAGCCAATCGCGAATCGCGCTAACTCAGTTTTTGAAGGTAGTCCATGAGCAACCGCACGCCGTAACCCGTCGCACCTACCGGACAATAGGGCTGGGCTGTCAATGTGGTTGCGGGGCCGGCGATATCCAGGTGGGCCCAAGGCGTCTTGTCCGCGACGAACTCCTTCAGGAACATGGCGGCCGTGATCGCCCCGGCGGGGCGCCCGCCGATGTTCTTTATGTCACCATCGACGCCGGCGATTTGCTCGCGATACACCGGCCAGAGCGGAAGGCGCCAAACGCGTTCATCGGCCCGTTCGCCGGATGCGGTCAGGGCCTCGGCCAACTTGTCGTTATTGCTGAACAGACCGGCACAGGTCGTCCCGAGCGCGATTTCGCACGCCCCGGTCAGCGTGGCCAGGTCGATCATCGCGGCGGGCTTGTAGGTTTTCTCGCCATAGTGCAGGCAGTCGGCCAACACCAATCGGCCCTCGGCGTCCGTGTTCAACACCTCGATCGAAATGCCGTTTGAGGCGGTGACGATGTCGCCGGGCCGATAGGCCTCGGCCGAGATCATGTTCTCCGCCGCCCCAACGATGCCGATGACGCGCCGACGAATCTTCAATGTCGCCGCGGCCGCCAGCGTCCCGATGACCGCCATTCCGCCGCACTTGTCGTACTTCATGTCCGGGATGCTCGGGCCGGGCTTGATGGAGTATCCGCCCGTGTCGAGCGTGACGGCCTTGCCGACCAACACGATCGGCCGAGATTTCGGATTCGATCCGCGATGCTCCAGAATAATCATCCGCGGCTTTGACGCCGAGCCCAGCCCGACCGCGAGAAACGCCCCCATTTTTTTCGCCTTCATCGCCCGCTCGTCCAGCACCGTGCAACGCAGCTTGTATTCCCGCGCGATGGCCCGACAACGATTCGCCAGCGAGACCGGATTGATGACGTTGGGCGGCTCATGTCCCAGCCTGCGTGCCAGGTTGACCGCATCCGCCACGACTCTGGCGCGTCGGGCCGCCGCGGCGAGTTCCTTCGACCCGGCCGAAGCCGTCGCGAGACACAGGTCTTTTGCGGAAGTGTCCTTGTCAGGCATTTTCGACCGAAGTCGTGTGAACTTGAACCCGGCCAGCACGGATGCCTCGACCCACCACTCGACGGCCTTGCTTCCTGCCGCTTCCTTCAATGCCTCGACCGCCACTGCAACTCGCTCGGCGCCGTGTTTTTGGCACCAACCCATCGCCAGCCCGGCGGCATTGCGCACGTCGGCCGAGGACGGCTTCTTCTCTCCGAGCCCCACCAGGGCCGCCCGGCCGAACGCCGCCCCCGCCGGCATGACCTGCCCGTCGATTCCGCCCGCCTTGGTCCCTCCGTGATAACGCCGCACGAGTTCCTTGACGCGCCCGGCCAACTGCGTCGGCAGCCGGTTGACGCCTTTCATTGAGACCTTGCCCTTCGGCGTCAAGACGGGGATCAGCAGTACGTCGCCGCGAAGTTTGGCGTCCAGGCGTGCGACACGGACGCGAAGCGTGGGTTTCTTCATCGATCACTCCTCTCCATCGAATCGGGTGGTGATGGTAGAAGCACGCGTGTATCGGTGCAATGAGGGGGTTGCTCAGACGCGACAAATTCGTGCGTGTTGCGCTCCAGTAGATTCTTGCAGACCAGCCCACCCCCAAGGAGAGGCGTCGGGTGCTAGGCCTCGAGGATCTCTATGAGCCGGCCCAGCGCTTTTGCCCAAAACGCCTTCTTGGCTGCGGCCTGCCGGGCATTGGTCAGCTTCCGGTGCTGCACGGCGATCTGACACTTGCCGGCGCCTTTTGCGTAAAAGTTGGCATCGACGCTGGTTTTCTGGTCGGACCAGGTGATTCGCATCGACTTGTTGCGCGTGGCCTTTCGAATCTCGATCGCCGCACCAGGCAGCCAGCGATTCCGCGTCCTGGCGTCGCGCCAGGCGTCGAACGCCTTCGACACCGACACCGCGATCGTCTTGCTCACGCCGATCTCGTAACCCTCGGGTTTCTGGTGCTTTTCGCGCAGGCCGCGGGCCTGCTCGTAGCCGACGGTCACCATTTGGATCCACCACCCGCCCATTTTTCTATATTCTTGGGTGAGCACGGCGACGATTTCTTTGTGGTTCATCTTGCGGCACCCCGCCGCGTCGAGCACCTTGATCCACTGCGGCCAGGTCTTGCCGGTTTTGGCCCGCACCGCCGCGTCGCTCATCCCGGCGGTCTTGCTTGCGGGCTTTTTCTTGGTCGTCTTTGTTTTTGCCATGTATTCGACTCGCCGAATTCGGATCGCACTTGAACGAGAGGATATGGCCGGCATCGCGGCTGCGTCAAACGGGCTCGTTGAATTGCGTCTGCGTGTTTAATTTCGTGCGCGTTCTCTTCCGAAATGGACGCGTCTACACAGGCCGAAACACCTGTGTCAGTCATCATGGCGCTGTTTGGAAAGCTGCTCGCGGGCCTGTTCGGCGAACGGCGAATCGGGGTCCAGTTCCCGAACGATTTCCCACGTGGCATGGGCTCGATCGATCAGACCCATGTTTTGTAGGGCCAGCGCAAGGTTCGCCTGAAACTCGACATTTCCGGGATTGCCGTCCGCGGCATGTTCGAATTGCTCGATGGCCAACTCGAATTGATGCTTCTGCGCAAATAGCAGCCCGAGCCGGTAATGCAGATCCAGGTATTCGGGGTGCAGGTCGACGGCCTTCTTGAAGGCATCGATCGCCGCGTCGGCTTGTCCGGCCTCGTGCAGCGCCAGACCGAGCTTGATGAGGGCCTTCATGTACGACGGGTTGATTTCAACCGCTGTCTCAAAGCACTCAATGGCATCGTCGATCTGCCCGCGATTGCGCAACAGGAGCCCAAGCCGATAGTGAATGTCGGCATGGTTGGGTCGCG
>JAPULF010000230.1 GCA_027295245.1 Planctomycetota bacterium | reverse complement strand
CAAATCTCGCGGGGAGGGCGGCGAACTCGGGGGCACGTTCGCGGACCTCCGCTCATAATGCAGACAGTATCACTTCAAACGGCCGTCTTGCACGTGAAAATTCCGCGAAATTCGCGTTGGCGGGGTAGAGACCGTGTTTCTCCATTCGCTATTCCGAATCGTCCGAACGAGGAAAATCGGTTCGAGCCGATCGCCGGAGCCTACCAGAACCGCCAATCGCCGCTGTACACCACGTACGCGTAGAGCGCCAAGTTGGTGATGCCGTGCGTAACGATGAGGCACAAAATGCTCCGTTTCCAGCAAAAAAGCCCATTGTAGAGCAGCCAGCACAGAATGCTCACGCCCCAATTCGCCGGGTGCTCGAACATGGAAAGCACGGCCGTTCCGAAAAACGAAAACAGGGCAAACTTGCCCAGTGGGACCTCGTCGAAATGATCCCAGCGGATCAGGGCTCGCAGCAGAAATGCCCGCCAAAACAGCTCCTCGACCAGCGGAACGACCGTGGACGAGTACCCCAGCTTGACCATCACGTGGGCCCAAAAGGCCGTGTCTGAGGCGATCAGCTCTCGGGCTAGGAACGGCGTGGGAGGCCCAGCGAGCAGGCTTGGGGTGTCGGAGAAGAGCGACATCGGACTGAGGGACCCGCCCAATCCGAGTACGTCGAAAAACCGCTGGCCATAGACCCAACCCCATGCGGCGAAGAGCCCGACCGGTATTGCCCAGCCCCAATGGGCCTTTCCGAACGGTGGATAGTGCTTTCGGAAAATCCAGGCGGTCCAGGCGGCCACTCCGGCCCGAATCACCCAGCTCACGGCAATCCAGGGCGGTGGAAAAACGTCGTCGAGCAGCAAAAGCAGCAGATAGACCATGAACGGGGCCATCAACGGCGCTTGCGGCGCTGCACGGACCAGATCGGTGACCCACTTGTATTCGCCCTTTCGTTCGACCAGCTCCGGCGGTTGCCGAGTCACTCGCATGCCCTCGCCCGTTTCGATGTCGCCCAAGTCTCCCTGGTGTTGTGAGACTTGCGAACGACACACCCCCGCGGAGCGTGTGCAAGCGACGGCCTCGCGTCAAGCCGAGATTCCCGGCGCCTCTCTCCAAAACGAGTTCCCCGGCGCGGCCTATCGCATGTCCTCGAAATCTCTGCCGCCTTGTAGAAGAATCTCGCCGACGCCCAGGTCAGGCCTTTCGGTCTAAACGGCGGTAGTGTACGGCCTCGCTGATGTGCTCGGGCTTGACCCGTTCGTCCCCCGCGAGATCGGCGATGGTCCGCCCCAGCCGCAGGATCTTGTCGTGGGCCCGGGCCGACAGGCCCAGCTCGGTCATGGCCTGCTTCAGTATCAATTCGCACGCGGAGTCCAGAGGGCAGTGTTCGCGGACCTTGCGGGGCCCCATGCGAGCATTCTGCATCGTGCTCCCCTCCCCAAACCGTAATCGCTGGCGCTCGCGGGCGGCCACCACCTGGTCGCGCATCGTCGCGGAGTCCGTTCCCGATTTCTTAGATCGAAGTTCGGTGAACGGCACCGCCGGTACGTTGACGTGAATGTCGATCCGGTCCAGAAGCGGGCCGCTGACGCGCGAAAAATACATATCGATTTGCCTCGGGGAACAACTGCACGGCTTTCGAGGGTCGGACAGGTATCCGCAGGGACACGGGTTCATGGCCGCGACGAGCATGAACTCCGCCGGAAACATGACCGAACTGTGTGCACGGGCGATTGTCACGTAGCCGTCTTCCAACGGCTGCCGAAGCGACTCCAGGATCGACCTCTGGAATTCCGGAAACTCATCGAGGAAGAGCACGCCTCTGTGCGCCAGCGATACCTCGCCGGCGCGCGGAATCGAACCACCGCCTACGAGGGCAGGCGCGGTTGCCGAGTGATGCGGCGAGCGTACCGGACGAACGCCCATCAACGTGGCCCCCGGCGCGAGCTTGCCGGACGCGGACCAGATTCGGGTCGTCTCCAGCGATTCGTCGAGCGACAACATGGGCAGAATGGTCGGCAGGCACTTCGCCATGAGCGTCTTGCCCGACCCCGGTGGGCCGACCATCAGGACGTTGTGACCGCCCGAGGCCGCGATGGTGAGGGCCCGCTTGCAAAACTCCTGGCCGCGCACGTCGCGGAAGTCGAGTTCGTAACGCGATGCTTGAGCAAATGCACCGGCCACGTCCACGACGGTGGGTTCGAGCGGGAGCTGTTCAGAAAGAAAGCCGACGGCGTCGGTCAGGGATCCTATTTCCATGACCGCCAATCCGGCTACCACTGCCGCCTCGTTGGCATTCTCGCGCGGAACCAGTATGCCCTCGAAGCCCTCCTTTTTCGCGAGCATCGCCATCGACAGGGCGCCCTTGACCGGACGAATCCGTCCGTCGAGGGCCAACTCCCCGACGATCACGTAACGGGCCACGGCCTCCGGCACCGCGCCGTCTTCGGCGAACAGCATCCCCAAGGCGATCGGCAGGTCGAGGGCGGGGCCTTCCTTCTTGACATCCGCCGGCGCGAGATTCACGACGGTGCGCTTGGAGGGCGGCCGGTAACCGCAATTGCTGATCGCCGGCCGAATTCGTTCGAGGCTTTCGTTGACGGCGGCGTCCGGCAATCCGACGATCTTCGGCGTGGCGAATCCCCTGGACGAGACGTCCACCTCGACCTCGCAGGCCACGGCGTCGATCCCGACCAACGTCACACTGTGGAGCCGAACAAGCATGCCGGGCCGAATTCTACCGAACAATTCCCGATCAAGTTGGTCAGAATGAAGAAGTAGCCACACGCAATCGGTGGGAGTGCCATACATTGTGGCACTCTACATGGATACTTTCTTGGGGAAGGGATAATAGACATAGAATTCTATTGAGCCGTAGCACTCGTTGAGCGCCACCGCGTCGATCTCGTATACGGCACTCTTATCCAACTCGTCCAACTTGAATACCGTCGGGTGGATTCGCACCCACCACCGGGTTCCCTCAACATGCCAAGTGTCGATGTTCGTCAGCCCGGAGATTGGTCGATAGACGATTCTCCACATTCTTCGTTCGGGAGACGACCAGTGGGCATGCATCTGGGCTCTGAGAATGGCGTCATAACTGTGAACGGTCGGCGATTGGCCCGCTCGATCAATCGCGGCTTGTGAGGGGGCATCTTCCGCGAGCGAGCACGACATCGCGACAACGGCCATAAACAACAACGCGAGAATTGCGTAGTGGCGTTTCATGACTCAGACTCCCGAGGGGCTAGCTACTGTTTGTCTGTACCGCTTATCGCGGATACCGCGTTGCTCCATCATTGACGAGGGCGGTGTAGGTGTGGCCGGGGGCAAGTCCCAGCCACGGATCAGCGCTGGGCGTCAGAAACAGTTCGGCATACACGCGTTCATTGAAGGCCGTCACGTCGCTCGACGGGTTTGCGTCTGCCAGCCATTCGTGGATTCGGAGATGCAGTTGATATTCATTGCGAACCGTATCCTCGGCGATCGAGCGCTCAAAGTCGCGAACCATCCGCAGAAACGTCCGGTCCTTGACCTGCCGCCTTCCGTCTTCGGCGGTCGCGCATCCAACCGGGTTTTGTTTTCGCATCAGCGCGATGCTCGATTCATCCAGGCGGGCATCGTCTTCGTGGAGCGCCGCTATGCGCCGCCATGCGTTATCGTCGGTGGCATTCGCCAGGGTATCGGTCCCATACCCCATGGCACGCAGTATTGGGACTTCGACCGCCGTTTTGCTCATTGCGATTCGCGCTGCCTCCATCGCCGGCGGAGGGCCGCCATCGGACCCGTTTTCAGTTCGACCCGTGAACTCCCGCGGGATACCGACGGCTTCGGCTGACCACGCCGGAGGTTGACCAATTCTGGTCAAATCATCCGTCCAGGCTTCCTTTACGCCCTGGATGCTAGCGCCGTGATATCGACGAAGGGCTTCCTGACCCGCCTCTGTATCCAGCCGCTCTCCCGCTAGCATCACCGTGGTCGTTTGGAGGGCTCGAAGGAAGGCTCCGGGGCCGTAGAGCCCCGGCAGTGCGTCGATGAGGATACCGTTGGCATCCAGGATGTAATGGATGCTATTGCCGGTCAAGGTGCGTTCGAGCTTGCGGCCGTCACCGAAATCAATGGTGACGCGCGGAACCGGCCGCACCGATTGCCAGTGCAGGATGAAGTGCTCGCGCAGGAACTTTGAAATTTCAGCATTCGCGTATAGCACGGTTCGGAAGAATCGGCTGTTCGCACAACTGAACTCGTCATCGAGATTCCCAAGTAACCGGAGCGATAGGATCGGCTTGTTTAGCACCTGGGCCATCGCCTTGGCCCTATCCCAGTCCGTGTACCAATACAAACCCGAGGCGTAGGCGTCGCGCTGGCGACTCACGGCATCCAAGACAGCGCTTAGTTTTTCCCAGCGCTCATCCTGTATCGCTGTGTTATCTGCCCGGTGGCGTTGGATATCGTCGCTGTACACCGCAAACAGCGTTTTCAAACCCACGGGCCCAGCCGCTCGGAGTGCCCCGCCGGCAGCACGGCTTTGGGCGGGATTCTCGGAAAGTGCCTCGCGCGCCAGAGGCACGATGTCACCGCCACAGGCCGACGCCTCCTCAGTGCGACCGCAAGCGAGCAGGAGAGCCGCCAGCAAACCGATCGTCGCCATGTTCCCGTATCTGGTTTTGACCGATGCCATCATTTTGAATCCTCCAAACATTTCCAAGTGACAGTCTGTTTGTCCTTGGAAATGATACGGACTTCATACGACGGGGTTGTAAACAGTATGTAAACTCCGAGGCGGGCGTGTGAGGCTTACCGGGCAGGTGCGCAAATACAATACGGCCGGCTACGCTGTGCC
>JAPULF010000023.1 GCA_027295245.1 Planctomycetota bacterium | reverse complement strand
TCCTGCTGACGACGCACTTCATGGAAGAGGCCGATCGGTGCGATCGCATGGCGATCCTGGATCGCGGACGACTGGTGACCGTCGGAACACCGACTGAATTGAAGAGTCGAATCGGGGGCGACTGCATCACGATTGAATGTGAGGATCCCTCCGGGTTATCCGGTCGAATCGTGAAGAAGTTCCGCTGCGAGGCGGCGGTGGTCAACGGGGCGATTCGGATCGAACGGTCCGACGGGCCGGCGTTTGTTCCGCAGCTTGCGACCGCGTTCGGAAACGAATTCCGCTCGGTGACGGTGGGCAAGCCGACGCTCGAAGACGTCTTCGTTCACGAAACCGGACACCGGTTTGACGACGAGTCGGATACCGAATCGTCGGCGAATCACCCGGCAGGCGCATGAATATGAATAAGAGCATGAGCATGGGCAATTCCGAATCAACGCCGTCGCTTTGGCTGACGTGTCGCACGCTGTGGCAGAGAGAGGTCGTGCGATTTGTTCGGCAACGCGGCCGCGTGGTCGGGGCGATGCTGACGCCGCCGGTCTTCTGGGTTCTGGCCGGAGCCGCCTTGGACCAATCATTCACTCTGCCGCGGGGCGACGCGGGCGACATGAAGTACCTGGAGTACGCTTTTCCCGGGGCGCTGGCATCGATTCTGCTCTTCAACGCGATCTTTTCGACGATCTCGATCGTCGAAGACCGCCGCGAGGGATTTCTGCAAGGCGTCCTCGTCGCTCCAGGTTCACGGGCCGCGATCGTGATCGGCAAGGTGCTGGGCGTCACGACGCTCGCGACCGTGCAGGCCGCTATCTTCCTGTTGATTGCCCCGGTTGCGGGAATGGGCCTCAGCTTCATGTCGTATGCGGCAACGCTCGCCGCGATGATCGTGGTGGCATTCGGCCTGACGAGCCTCGGTTTCTGGATTGCATGGCGCATGGAGACCACGCAGGGTTTCCACGCGATCATGAATCTTGTCCTGATGCCGATGCTCTTTCTTTCTGGGGCGTTCTTCCCGGCGACGGGCTCGGCCAAGTGGCTGTCGGTGGTGATGGCGCTCAACCCGATGACGTACGGCGTGTCGCTCATTCGGTCGTCGATCTATATGAACATGGAGGCCCGAGGCGGCGTGGACGGCGTGGGCGTATGGCCGGCCCTGGGTGTTTCACTCGGATTCGCGGCACTCATGTGCGGGCTGTCCATCCGGTCGGCGACGCGCGAATCCGCGCGGGTCTTGCAATGAGCGGTTGATGGTCGGGGGATTCGTTGCGGGCTCCCCGGGTGGGTGCTATGTTCCTGCGGGTTTGTTGGACGCAATCTCGACTTCGGGGATGGTGAATGGACGCGAAAACGGAAGACAAAACCCGCATGAGGCCCGAAGAAAAACCGGGGCGGACGTTCTGGATATTGATGGTCGTTGGCGTCGTCGTCGTCGGGACGATGTCGATTTCACATTATCTGCGTATAGACCGGGCCCGCGGAGATTCTCGGCGGGGCGTACGCCTTTCCAGCTTGCCGATTCTCGGTGAGGTGCCGGAATTCTCGCTGACCGAGCGCAACGGCAGCCCGATCGGGCTGGACGCCCTTCGCGGGCGCGTCTGGGTGGCCGACTTCATATTCACGTACTGCGCGGGCCCGTGCCCGATCATGTCGCAGCGGATGAAGGAGTTGCAGGACGCACTCGAAGGCGAAAGGCTCGGCGAGGTTCGGTGCGTCTCGTTTACGCTGGACCCGGTGCGAGATACGCCGGACATCTTGAAGGTGTATGCCGACGATTATGGCGCCGACGCGGACCGGTGGCTGTTCCTGACGGGCGACAAGCAGCAGGTATTCGACCTGACGCTCAAGGGATTCAAGCTGGCGGTTCAGGACGAAACCGAGGATGACCCGATTATCCACTCGACGCGCTTCGTGCTCGTGGACCGGGAGGGGCGCATTCGCCGGTACTACGAGGCTATCACGGACGACGAGATGCAGGATCTGATCGGGGTATCCGGCAAGCCGCTGCCGGCGGACGTCAAGCAACAGATGCTTGCGGACATTCGATCGCTGGTGCGCGAGGGCGGCCGTTGACCGTCAACGACCTTTCGCACGTCAACGCGGCGCTCAACACGCTCAGTACGATCCTGATCGTGATCGGCTACCTGATGATTCGTCGGAAGCGGGTGGCGGCACACAAGGCGTGCATGCTGGGCGCCACGGTCGTGTCGGCGGCATTCCTGACGTGCTATTTGATCTATCACTATTACGCCGGGCACGTGAAATTCACGGAAGGCGGAATTGTACGAATCGTCTATCTCTCTGTGTTGATATCACACATCGGGTTGGCGGTGGTGACGCCGATACTCGTAATCCTCACGCTGTATCGGGCCCTGCGGAACCAGATCGAAAGGCACCGCCGAATCGCGCGCTGGACGCTTCCCATATGGCTTTACGTGAGCGTCACCGGTGTAATCGTCTATTTGATGCTGTATCGAATCTACCCGTCGCAGGCAACCGCCGGCTGAAAGTCAGTTGGTTTGACTCACCGGGCCGCGGCCCGGCTTTTCTTGGCCGGCGTGGACCTGCCTGTTTTCGGTTGGGCATTCTTGCCATCAAACGAAAACGCGGACGGGCATAGTTCGGCCAGGTTGCACTCGTCGCACGCCGGTCTGCGGGCGGCGCATACCTTGCGACCGTGCCAGATCAGGGCGTGTCCGACGTAGGTCCAGTCCTTTCGGGGCAGGACCTCCATCAGGTCCTTTTCGATTTTGACGGCGTCCTTGTCGTTCTTCGATCGCCAGGTCAGCGCGAGGCGGTGGGACAAACGGCCGATGTGTGTGTCCACGACGACGCCCTCGTTTTTCTTGAACCACGTTCCGAGGATCACGTTGGCGGTCTTGCGGGCGACGCCCGGCAGTTCGAGGAGCTGCTCCATGGTGTCCGGGACCTCGCCGCCGAACTGTTCGCTGATCACGCGGCCGGCGCCGATGATGCTCTTGGTCTTATTGCGGAAGAAACCGGTGGACTGGATCAACGCCTCCATCTCGGCGGGGTCGGCCGATGCAAAATCTTTTGCGTTACGATATTTGGCGAAGACCGACGGCGTGACCTTGTTGACGCGTTGGTCGGTACACTGGGCGGAGAGGATGGTCGAGACCAGGAGCTGAAGGGCGGAACGGTGTTGCAGGGCGCAATCCGCGTCTTCATATTGCCGGCGGAGACGTTTGGTGATTGCGGCGGCGCGCTTCTTGCGCTGCACCAGCGATTCCCGGCCGATACTGGCGGGTTGTTGTTTTCGTTTTTTCATGTTTGAAGCCTTGCTGCATCGTCGTCGCCGGGAAGCGTGTGCGCGGCGGCCTCGGGCTTCCGTGGCAACGCCATCTCGACAACGATGACAAGGAGCAGACTCAGATTGATCTTCGAGATCCGCACGGCTGTGTTGTGAAACTTGTCGAACGCGGCCTTCATCGCAACGTCGGGATCGGCGGATTGCAAAGCCGGTTGCAAGTCCGTGATTTGCGGCGTCAATACCCTGACACTGTAGGCGAGCAGCCCGGCGGCCGCGACGATCAGTCCGAGCCGTAGCCAGTCGCGTCCATGCCTGCCGCCGAGCGCCATGTGTGCGATTTGCCAAGCAACCAGCACGCCGGCACATATCATCTGAACCGTATCGAACCGGGCAAAATTCTTCGCCATGACCTGTCCGGCGATGCCGTCGGGGTGTTCCACGCCGGTCGTTCGCATCACGCCGAATGTCGTTGAGGCCACGATGGCCATCAGCACCATGCCTCCCAGCCACACGCCGCCGGCGGTGGTTGCGATCGCCTGAAACAGCTTCATGATCATATCGGGTCCACCCAGGACACCGAGCCGTCCGCCCACACGTCCTTCTTCCAGATCGGGGCATCGGCCTTGACGGCATCGACGATCCAGCGGCAGGCGTCGAAGGCCTCGCGCCGGTGCCCCGCGATCACCACGACCGCGATGGACGTTTCTCCCAGACCGAGTCGCCCCAGTCGGTGGACGATGGCGGCATCGAGAATATCGTGTTGTTCGATTGCCCGCGTACGGATGCAGCCCAGTTGTTCGAGGGCCATCTCCTCGTAGGCCTCGTAGTCGAGGGCCACGAGTTCCTTGCCGTCCCGCGCATCTCGGCGGACGTTGCCGGCAAAGGAGGCAACAGCCCCCGCGTGCGTGTCGTGCATGTCGGCGACGAGATCGCCCATGTCAATCGGTTTGCGGACCAGGGCGACCCGTTCGGACGACGACCCGCCTGAGACCGGTGGAATCACGGCGACCTCGTCGCCATCGGAAAGCACGTGTTCGGGCGGCACGAACGCCCGATTGAGCGCCAGTCGAACGCCGGATGCCTCGCCCAGTCGCGGGAAACGCTCGGCCAGTCGCCTGGTTACGTCGGCCAGGGTCTCGCCGTCCTCGAAGTCGATCGAAATCTGCGTCTCGCCGGTGACTTCACGAGCGGGACCATAGAATTTGACGGAAATGCTCGGCATCCATTCATCCACACTAAGGCAATCGATGATTCAAGATTCGTATTGTAGCGCGATCTCTCGCCGGGTTCGAGGCGAGCTGATATACTACCGTCGGCCCTAGCGGCCATCGCCGAAGTGGCGGAATTGGCAGACGCGCGGGATTCAAAATCCCGTGGTGGCAACACCGTGAGGGTTCGAGTCCCTCCTTCGGCATTTCGGTTTCAAGGTCCTGCACTCTCGTCTCGCCAACTTTCATGGTCTGCCGGATCTCCCGATTTCGGTTCGCTCCGTTTCCGACTTTTCGATTCCGGCCGTAGGGCTTCATGGTCGAATTGTTGGTCCGTGGTTTTCGGCCCGGCGTTCGAGAGGGCCGATCGTTGACGTTGGCGGCATTGTGCGGACCGCATGCGAGGATTGCCTGGGGAGCGACCGAGCGTTACGATCAAGTGGCCC
>JAPULF010000229.1 GCA_027295245.1 Planctomycetota bacterium | reverse complement strand
ATAGGCCGCGCCGGTGAATGCACGCGAAGCAGCCCCTTGTGGCGACCCCTCGGCTCGATCCACCTGTCACCCGGGACGGGTCGCCGAGGAAAACCCTGGGCGCTCGGAAATCTCGCGAAGATTTCCTCAATGTTCGGTTGTAGCCCAACTGGATCTTCCGATATAATCGACGGAGCCGGTTTGGCATGGAAATCCTTGTCTTGTTGGAGTCCTAGAGCATGTCGAGTGAAGGAGCAAAACAGGTGGAGGCCCCCGCGGTCGATGCGACCTCAACGGCCGTCATGCCGTTTCGGCCGCGGCCGAAGCTGTTGCCTCCGTACAAGGTCATCCTGCACAATGACGATAAAAATACGGTCGAACACGCCATCATCACGATCATGTCGTTGACGCCGCTGAACGAGCAGGATGCCACAGAGCGAACGATCGAAGCCCATTCCACGGGCTGCGCCATGTTGCTGGTAACGCACAAGGAACGGGCCGAGCTTTACCAGGAGCAATTCCAATCCGCTAGCCTGACCGTCACGATCGAGCCTGACGCATAGGCAGACCCTACGGTCAGTCAGCCTTATCCGGCGATGTCCATCCGGGTTTTCTTTTCTCGAGGTACGCCTTGAGGCCGTCCTGCCCTTCCGGTGACACCCGACGATCGGCGATGACGCGAACCGTCTCTTCGGTCATGTGTTTCCAGTCGTGACCCGCAACGGTCGAAAGCACCTGCTTGCATACGGCGAGGGCCTGCGGGCCGTTGGCGCGGATGTGGTCGGCAAAGCCCTCGATGCACGCGTCGAGTTCTTCGATCGTGTCAACCACTTCGCTCACCAGTCCGAGTCGGCGGGCCTCGTCGGCCCCGAAGCGCTCCGCGGTGAGGGCGTAGCGGCGGGCCGCGCCGGGGCCGATTTTTTCGAGCACGTAGGGGGAGATGACGGCGGGGACGATGCCGAGTTTGACTTCGCTGAGACTGAAAACAGCCGACCGAACGGCGACGGCCATGTCGCACGCCGCCACAAGCCCTACCCCCCCGCCGATGGCGGCCCCGTGAACGCGGGCGATGACGGGCTTGGGACATTCGCGTATGGATCGCAACATGCGGGCCATGGTCGCGGCGTCGGCGACGTTTTTGTCGAAGCTGTAGTCGACCATGCGCTTCATCCACTGGATGTCGGCGCCGGCGCAGAAGGACTTGCCGATCGCTGCCAGGACGACGGCGCGTACGTCGGTTGCAGAGGCGAGTTCGAGGAAGGCCGCGGTGAGCTGCTCGATGACGGTCTCGTTGAACGCGTTGTGCAATTCGGGGCGGCGCAGCGTGACAACGGCAACCTGACTCGATAGTTCGCGACGAACGAATTCCGACATGATGCGAGTCTTCCCGGCGGGAGGCGCGTACACGTGCGCGTGCATCGACTTCCCGGACGGGGATCGTACCGGACGGATTGGAAGCCGGACAGGCTGCCGCTCGGCCTTGAAAGAATCGGCGTGACCCCTACAATGGGCGGCCCATTGCGGCGGCGCGGCCGCGTGCGTTCGATTGCCCGGTGCGGGGGATTCGACGCGCACCTGCGGAGAGGAGCGCACGGCCAACGTCGGCCGTCCATGTAGCGACAACATGAAAGGGTACCCAACATGATCAAATTCGGACCCGGGAACCTGCGGATCCCGAAATTCGAAAAGCCCGTCTATGTGGTGGCGGGCGGATTGACGGACTTCCGCAAGCGATATCCGGAGAAGAACACCTGCCAGTTGTGCACGGAAGCGCTGCGGATGGCGGTCGAGGAGAACGACCTGAAGGTGTCGCCGGAGGAAGTGCGGCGGATGGTCAACTGGGTCGTCTATTCACAGTTCGCCGATCACTTCGGCGACCAGCTCCTGGCGGCGGCCAAGGTACACGACTATCTGGGTTTCGATCCGCTGGGAAACATCGAAGTCAAGACCGGCGGGGCCACGGGCGGTTCGTCGGTGTTGGCGGCGGCCCAGGCGGTGGCGTCCGGTTACGCGAACTGCGTGCCCGTGGTGGGGTGGGAGCGGATGGACGAGGTTCCGACCAAGGTCGGAAACGCGTACATCGCCAGTGCCGCGTGCAAGGACTTCGAAAGCGAGCTGGGCTGGATGTACGCCGCCTATTACGCCCTGATGGCCCAGCGATATCAATACGAAAACGAGGTGCCCCACGAGACGCTGGCCAAGATCGCCTGCAAGAACCACGAGTACGCCTACTATTCGCCATTCGCCCAGAATCCCGGCAAGTTCACCGTCGAGGACGTCCTCAAGAATGACATGGTGGCCGACCCGCTGACCTTCCTTGAATGTTGCGTAATGAGCGTGGGGGCGGCCGTGCTATTCCTGGCCGACGAGGAGACGGCCTACAAGATCACCGATCAGCCGATTAAGCTCTCAGCCATCTGCGGTGGAACGCACACACTCCGCACAGCCGATCGGCGACACATGCCCATTCTGCTGCTGCCCAACGAGGACGAAAACACCTATAAGGACTACTTCAACGGCAACCGCAACGATTGGCCGGGGTTCAGTTCGTTCCTCGCCTCGCGCATGGCTGCCTACCTGGCCCACAACATGGCCGGCATCAAAGATCCCGTCG
>JAPULF010000228.1 GCA_027295245.1 Planctomycetota bacterium | reverse complement strand
GAAATGGGCACATTCGGTCGGAGCCGATCGCCACAATGACCCTCAGATTCTTCTCAGGGCATGCGACGGCCCTTGTATTCAAGTGTCGTCGCTTTCGATTTGCTTCAGGTTTGCGTCAGAATCAGCGTGCGAACAGTGCGGAATCAGCCCCGAGTCTGCCCAGGATTCGTGACGTAACCCCTTGATCGACAATCGCTTAGTCATTCTCCTGGCGTGGCTTATGGTTTCGACGGGCCGTTTTCCCAAGCTGGCTGTCCCGCCTCGGCGGGCAGGCGTCGGTTCGACTCCGATCGCCCACTATCTCTAGAAGATCAGGCCGGAGTCGAAGCGGCCTTGGACGTTTTGCCCGACTCTAATCCCGCCGACGTCGGGACCACGCGACGGCTGGCAACCGGGACGCTTTACGGATCACCGTGTGAACCATCGATGACCATGTCCAACCGCCAACACAGTTTGCGACCCGCCCCCAGCAGCGAATCACAAAGCGCGTTACAAGACGCTAGATCTGGCAAGACGGCAAAGTCTGCACGCATTGGCGATCCTGCGGCGGTGGCATTGATCGGCAGAATATGGCGGCGGACAGGTCGAGGCCCCAGCGGTGCATCGCGGGTCCACGTGCAAGAAAACCGCCGAAGACATTGGGCATTCTGACACCGAGCGGCACCGCATGGCAACGGTTGGCGGAGCGAAAGCGGGCTCGTTAGACTGTTGTGATTCGCTTGGGAGCGTCAGGGTTCCTGGTGGGCTCCGCGGTCTTCAAAGCCGTTGAGGCGCTGTTTTGCAGTGCCTGGTGGGTTCGATTCCCATCCGCTCCCGTGTTTGTGCTCAGACTGACAATTCGCTGCGTCCCGCGAACAGTATGAGCCATTCTGTGTGCCGTCGCTTCGAGCAGTGTCTGCTGCACTATCGGTGACTCAGGTCGTACTTGATGTGACGTCAGTCGGCCGTTCTGGTAGACTCGGCGCACGGATGGCGATGCCGGAGGAGACACGGTCATGAATGGAAGTCTGCGGCGAATGATGTTGATTCTTGCCGGATCGGCGACGTGCCTTGCCGGGTGTTCCCAAATGTCCGGATCGGCGACGGGCGGGTCTTCGCGAATGCGAGGTGGCCCGGCGCCGGAACTCGCGGTCGACGAATGGATGAACACGCCGGATGAACGCCCGGTTCGGCTGGGCGAGCGGCGCGGTTCTCCGGTGCTCGTTGAATTCTGGGCGACGTGGTGACCGCCCTGCCGGAAGGCCACCAAGCAGCTCGTGAAGCTGCACGACACGTATGCCGATCGCGGGCTCGCCATCACCGCGATTCACGTCAAGAGGAACCTCGACAGCGGTCAGGTCCGACAATACGTCAGGAAGCACAAGATTCCGTACGCCATCGGTCTGGACAAGTCCGGCGAGCTCTCGGCGGCCTACGAGGTCAGAACTATACCGCACATGTTCCTTGTAGACGGCAAGGGGCGGATCGTCTGGGACGGCCGCGAGATCACCGCCGCGACGGAACGGGCGATCGAAGGGGCACTGCCCTCGGAGGGGTGACCTCGATCGTTTGGTTGAGAAGCCCACATTTTCCTCTATATTGAGTATTGGGATCGCCCCGATTTCTGTTTAGAATCGCCACCGCGCCGGATACGGACGGTCGTGTCCGGGGGTATACGTTTCACTTTGGAGACAACTGATGAAGAAAAGCGGATTCTTTCGACGAGTCACGATCCTGGTTTGTGCCACGGCGTTCGCGATGTGCGCGTCCTTCGGGGCCGTGGGTTGCTCGCAGAACACGAGCTGCCCGCCGGATTGCACAAAAGAGTGTTGCAAAGACAAGACTGCGGCGCACCCGGCCGACTGCACATGCGATGCGTGTGCGAAGGCCTGATCGGCCCGCGGGCAAATCGAACGGGCACCCGGCCTCATGCGGCCGGGTGCCTTCTTGACTAAATGTGCTAGGTCCATGTCCAACCTTCTGTCGCGGCTGCTCCTGTCGCTTATTCTGCTTGTCGGCGCACCTGTTGTTTATTGCGTGTCATACTTCGTACTCGACGGGTCGTTGATTCGCACCGATGAGTTGTCGCTCCTGGCATCAAACGGCGTCACCTCTCTTTTCATAGTAGTGGCATGGATTCTCATATGGCGGCGCCAAGTGGTATGGACCGCTGGACGGCGCCAGATGACGATCGTTGCGGGTTTGCTGGCACTCATACCGGCGCTTTTGGTCAATTTGATCATCTCCGCGACAAGCCGCTTTGTGGACGAAGTAGCCATCGTTATCGGGGGGCTGTGCTGGTGCTCGGTCTGGCTGGCCTTGACGGTGTTCATCTGGCGGGAGACGGCCCTGGAACGGGCCAAAAGGCTGGGAGAGGTCTCGGAATCCGCCATCGCTTGTCCGAACTGCGGCTACAACATGACCGGCCTTCGGCAGGCCCGGTGTCCGGAATGCGGCACGCAGTACACCCTCGATGAACTGTTCGGAATGCTGCGTGAGCGGGCGGCCGACCTGGAGCGCGAGCAGGTCGAAGCGAAATAGACGAACCGGTACTCGTGTTTCCCCATGACCGTCATGGGTGATACGCGCGGGGCGCTCAGTCGGGTGAATCGATCGAAACATCGGAAGCATGCTCCTGCTGCCACGAAAGCAGCGACACCAGGGCCCACAAATGGAAGTTGTGATCGGCCCCGCCGGAGGTGTGTTCATCGAGGGTTCGGCGGGCGCCGTCCCGGCTCAACAGGCTGCCAAAGAACAACCGGTCGTTCTCGATCAGATCGCGTGCAAAGGCATTGAGGGGACCGCGCAGCCAGGGGCCCACCGGCACTTCGAATCCCTTCTTGGATCGTCGATGCAATTCCGGCGGCAGGTCGCGCTTGAACGCTTCGATGAGAAGGTGCTTCTTCTGCCAGCCCTTC
>JAPULF010000227.1 GCA_027295245.1 Planctomycetota bacterium | reverse complement strand
GCGCCAAGTCGGATTCATCGCCCAGGAGATCAATGGCGTGCTGCCGAGCGTTGTCAACAAGGGCAGTGACGGATACTACTCGGTGGACTACGGCCGTTTGACGCCGCTGCTGGTAGAGGCCGTCAGGGAACTGAGCACGTCAATCAAGCAGAAGGACGCCGAAATCGCAAGCGAGAAAGAGCAGATCGCCAAACTGCAACTCGCGAACGACGCGTTTCGCGCCCGGCTGGAGCGTCTCGAAAAGCTCGTCGGGCCCTCGAAGTCACGTTGATCGATATCACATAACCGGCAGTTGGCGCTCGGGCCGTTCGTTCGCGAACGGCCCGTGCCGTCTCGATTTCAAGCAATTGAGCGTCGCACGCCTGGATCCGCCCGAAAGGCCCTACTGACCCATAACGGCATCGATAAAGGGTTTGACATCTGCGCCGTCGATTTGACCGTCACCACTCGCGTCCGCCGCCCAAGCCTGCATCAGCCCTGACGGCGTGTCGCCCAGAAGTAATCCGACCAACGGTGAGGTGTCATTGGGGTCCGCCTGACCGTCCATATTCACATCGCCCTTGGGCGCTTCGATCAGAGCCAATCGCTGGTTGGCCGGGACATTCCAGAACTCCTGCAACAGCCCGCTGACCGGCCACTCCACGCGCACGAGATGCACCGTGGACGTGCCGGACCCCAATCCGAAATGGGCGATCACTTCATTCTGGGACATGAAGTTCGAGCCGGCCGAAATCTCGCGCATCTGAACCGTGCCGCCGTCGGTCACCTGTACTTCCACCCGGGCGCCGATTCCAAAGTGGTTGGTTTGATTTCCCTGCAAAGATACCTGAAGCCAGGCGTTGTTGTTGCCGCCGTCGTTGCGGAACAGAACCGGATGCCCCCCGTTGTTGACGATGAACACGTCCTGATCGCCATCGCGATCGAAATCGAATACCAGGAAGCCCTTGCCCGAACCGGTGTCTACAAACCCATACGTACCGCTGACCTCCGTCATCACGCCGGTGCCGTCGTTCTCCCAGAGTCGGGCCGGATCCTCGTTGAATAAATCCTCCACAGGCGCCCACGGAAAAATAATGCCGTTGGTCATGCCCAGGTCCAGGTCGCCGTCATTATCGAAATCCAAAAAGGACGTTCCCCACCCCCAGTACCCTTCACGCACCCCGACGGAATCCGTGGCGTCGGAAAACGAGAAATTCAGGTCATTGCGATAGAGACGATTGCCGGAATCACTCCAGGTGCATGGCTGCGCTTCGCACGTATTCTCGCCGTCGTAGATCGACGTGACAAACCAATCCAGATCGCCGTCGTTGTCGTAGTCGTCGACCGCCGATCCCATCCCGTTTTCGTCCGTGCCCACCCCGGCGGAAAGGGTGACGTCCTGAAACTGCCCGTTGCCGAGGTTGCTCAGCAATTTGCTCATTTGAAAGTCCGCCGCCACCAGAAGATCCGGCCAACCGTCGTTATTCACGTCGGCGAATTTCGGGGCGAATCCGAACACGTTCGCAAGCGACACGCCGGCCGCAGTGCTCACATCCGTGAAGAATCCGAGGCCGTCGTTATGAAAGAGCAGATTCTTCGACGTGGCGAAACTCCATTCCGTCACCATGAGGTCCAGCGCACCGTCCAGGTCGTAATCACCGAATGCCGCCCCGCTCATGCGACGGGCCGTGCCGCTGGACTCGGGAATATCGACGCCCCGAGCCACGGCGCTCTCAGTGAACCCGCCCGCGCCGTTGTTCATGTAGAGGTAGTCGCGTCCGAATCGATCAAACGTAAGCACGTACAGATCGAGGAATCCATCGTTGTCGATATCACCCCACCCGCAGTGCGTGCTCCAGGAATCGAGGTCCACGCCCGCGGCAGCGCCAACTTCCTCGAACGTGCCGTCTTGAAGATTATGAAATAGAAGATTGGGTTCATCGAAGCGCGTGACGTATAAATCGGGCCAGCCGTCGTTGTCATAGTCACCGGCCGCCGCCGCCCCGATCATGTGAAGGAACTGGCGATCGGACCCCTCAATCGCGGCGGGCTGCACGCCGTCCCAATGCAGATAATCCACGCCGGACGATGTCGTGACGTCCTGAAACGAGACCTGGGCCGCCGCAGGCAATCCTGTCGCCAAAAGCGCAAGAAAGCAGTACGGCAGGATCTTCAAGCGTACAGTTGACAAGGCCATTCCCCACTCCTGGACCTATCCGAGACGCATCGCCTTCCGCGACCACGACATTATACCCGCTCGAAGCCCTCGAGGGTGAAACCAGTATGATTAGGACGTGAAATCCGGACTCGCTTTGGTCGATCACCGGCTGGCCGCTCCGGGCCGATTTCGGCAGCCCCCGCCAAGGACGAACGGCGCACTCAGTGAATGTCCTTGATCAACCCCAGACGACGAAGGACGCGTACCAGGACCTGCCTCTCCCAAGCCGCAACCTTGTTTTCGGCCGACCGAACCCGATCCGACTGCGTATCCCAGACCGAGGCCAACCGCCGCGCTTCCTCGAGCTGCCAATCGCGCTCCTCGTTGCGGGTCTGCATTTCCCGCCACAGTCGTTGCGTCACCACCTCAAACTCGCGAATCCCCGCTTCGTTCTGCAGGTCGAACCCCGTCCGCGAATCGCGAACGCTCATGAGACCGATGCGGTCCAGCGCCGAGATCGCCCGTGTGAATTCGATCGCCTGGGTCGCGAACTCCTCGGCCAATCCCGCCGGGGGCGCCTCGCGCGGACATTCGCTTCGAAGACCGATCGCCCGTTCGAGCAGCCCAACCATGCGCTCGCCCATGGCATTGAGCGTGAATTGCTCGCAGATGCGCCGGCGGGCCTGTTCCCCGATCCGTCGCCGATCGTCGGGATCGCGCAACAACCGCTCCAGCAAGTCGGCATATTGCTCGACCTCCCGGGCCTCATCGCGCCGGGCCAGCAGAAACCCGCAGCCCGGCGTCACCAATTCGCGCTGTCCGCCGACGGCCGCCCCGACCACGGTCAGGCCGGACGCCATGGCTTCATAAATCGACAGCGCGATCCCTTCCCAAAGTGACGGCAGAAAGAAAATGTCCGCCGCCTTCATCAGACCGCCCATCTCGTCACTCGAAACCTGCCCCAGCAAGCGAACCTGCCCGGCAAGACCGTGCCCATCCACGTAGTCCTGGAGCCACGGGAGATCTCCCCCGTCGCCTGCTACCAACGCCATGAACTCGCACTTGCGCCGCGCCAACGCATGCATGGTTTGGGCAAACACCTTCGGTTGCTTTTGGGGACAAATGCGACCGGCATACAGAATCACCTGGGTCTGATCGTCCAGGCCATGCTCCTCTCGAATCTTGCAACGCAGTTCCGCATCGGGTCGCCAAGCGTCCGGATCGACGTTGATGGTGGCGACTTCGACGCGCGATTCATCGGCCCCCCGACCGATCATCCATTGCCGCAAGTGCTGCGACGTGACCAGGTTCAGTTCCAGCAAGTCCTTGAAACCCGCCCCAAACCGTGGATGACCGCCATTGTGCCAGTATTCCTCCTCCATGTGGTTGTAGTCGATGTAGGCCGGCCCGGGACACGCCGAACGCAGATACGATAGCAATAGATAGCCCAGCGCGCTGTTGCTGACCATGACGACGTCGGGCCCGCGCGACTCGATCAGGTATCGCAGGAAACGCGGCATGTCCGCAAGCTGAAGAAAATGGTGCATCGGAAACACATCCGCCGTCGCATCGGTGAACTGAGGCAGCCAATGGTGTGAACCGTTCAAGGTCGTCGCGATCGTCACCTGCCATCCGCGTTTCATAACCTGCCGCACCAGATCCAGATTGAACTTGTCGGCGCCGCCCGTCTGCAGCCACGGCACGATCATTAAGAGTCGTCGACCGCCCTTTGTCAGTCGATTCGCAAACGGCGGCTTGCTGCCCGCCCCCCCGTAGGGAACGAACTCGGGCGGCTCCATGACCGGGAAGCGCTCGTTGAACAGCGATGGACACTGTCGACGCATCCGCGCCCGAAACGCCCGGCCGCTTTCCTCCGCGTTCAGATTGGCCCACGCCCGGTTTTCCATCGGCCGCCGCCGATACCAATCCAAAAACTCGGGGATCGTTCCGCCCCAATGGCCGCGGTCCGCGCAGCGCAACCAGAAATCCCAATCCTCCATGCCGCCGCGAATCGACTCGTCGTAGCCGCCCACTTCGGTATGGACCCGGCGCCGAATCATCGTCGTCGCCGTCACGAGATTCTCTCGCAAAAACGCCTGGCCCTCGTGAAAGCCGCGGGTCCAACAGTACGTTTCCGAACCGAATCCGACCGTGTAGCCCTTCACGAAGGCCGCCGCCGGAAACGACTCCAGATACCACACGCTCTTTTCCAGAGTCGTCGGTTCTATCAAATCGTCGGCGTCGAGTTGCAGAATCAATTCGGTCGAGGCCTGCGAAAATCCCGTGTTGCGCGCCGCGCTCAGACCGCGATTCTCCGAATGCTCGATCACCCGAACCCGCGGATCGCAGCCGCGATATCGATCCAGCACGCGGAGAGCATTCGCGTCGGTCGTGCCATCGTCGATGATCAGCCACTCCCACTGCTGAAGCGACTGCCCGAAAACACACTTGGCGGTCTCGTGGAGCAGCGGTCCCGTGTTGAAGTACGGCGTAATGATGGTCGCGCAAGGACGCTCGTTGACATCTGCACGCCCATATTCGAAATCCGGACGGGAGTCCGACACCGGCGTGTCACTGTAGTTCGGTTTTCGGGGATCAATCATTCGGAGTCCACGCCTGCCTGACCATGCGACGCCAGCGAATCGCCCCACTACTGCGGGTCGGCAATGGTTGGGGATGCATCAGGTCCGGTCAAGTCAGCGACCTGCCTTCGCAACCCGCCGCCGACAATAGCGACACAGTTTCGAAAGAAACTGTGCGGCCCGGTTTCAACCGGGGAAAAACGGCCTCTGAGAGAGCTCTTTACAGGAATCCCGTCCTCGTACATCGACGGAATGCGCCTAATCGTAGGGCGGCCCCAATTGCCCAGGTGGCGACGAAAATGCACGAATGCAGGCCCCGAAAGGGCCCTCAACCGCCCTAGTAACGAAATCCGCGTCCGGCGCCAACTTTCCGCCTTGGGCAATGTCTAAGGTTAAGAGGTGAAAGCATGATGGACACCAAGACAGATACCCGATTCCGCTACTGGCAACGGTCATTCGCCGGAGAGTCTTGCGGCGACCTTATCCACGCCGTCGGCACGAAGGACGCCACGCGGCTGATCCTCGCCGACGCCTGCGGCCACGGCCCCGAGGCTGCCGCAATCGCCGGCATTTTCTTGCGAATCTGCCAAGACGATCTGGCCCACGCCATGGAGGGCGGTTGCTTTCGAAAGTGGAACCGATCACTCGAAGCATTGTTCCCGACCGGACGATTCGTGGCGGTGACCATCGTCGAGTTGAGTCACGCCGGCGACGTGGCCCGCATTTGGAACGCCGGAAATCCCGCCCCGGTTCACGTCAGCGGCCGGACCCCGGTCGCACGCTGCATCAATAGATTCGGAATGCCGCTGGGGGCGCTCCC
>JAPULF010000226.1 GCA_027295245.1 Planctomycetota bacterium | reverse complement strand
GCCGCGTCGAACCGCCACCGGCAACAGCGATGCTTTTTTGCAGCGGTCACTCCCTTATGGCGAACGGCAAAGTGCTTCATACGGGCGGCAACATCGCCGCGGAGGACCTGCAATGCGAGCAGGGGGGCGCCCCCGCGGGCTCGACCTGGGCGTTCGAGTTTGACCCGCTTACGCCTCTTGATGGCGACCCCTGGACACAAGTTGCCGACATGGCGAATGGTCGTTGGTATCCGACCAATACGATACTGCCGGATGGTCGGATGCTCGTGGTTTCCGGCTTCAATGCCTGCTCGTTCTGCGACCACGGCCAGCCGGTGACCACCGTTAACTCGGATATCGAAATCTATACGCCGGGCACGCCAGGCGCTTGGTCGGTGGTTTCACAAAAGGAGATATCGCTCTACCCTTTCTTGCACGTTATGCAATCGGGCCAGGTTTTGCTTTCGGGGCCCGGCAGCCTCTCCGAGATCTTTGATCCTCAAACCAACCAATGGACCCCCGTCGCGCAGAGCCAATTCGCGTTCCGTGGCAGTGGAACGGGAGTGTTACTGCCGGGCGACGCAGACCGCGTCATGATCATCGGCGGGGATTGTTGCGGTCAGACGGCCACGAATACGACCGAGGTTCTGGACCTTGGCGGCAATCCGCCACAATGGCAGAGCGGTCCGTCCATGGTGAATGCACGGACCCACGCCAATGCAGTCCTGCTGCCGGACGGAACCGTTTCGGTCATCGGTGGGCGAAGTGATTTTGGATTTGGCGCCAACCCTGACCCCGTTTACCAGGCGGAAATCCTGGCCCCGTCCACCCCGTGGCAAGAGATGGCCTCGATGTGTCGGCCGAGGATGTACCATTCGACCGCTGTCTTGCTTCCGGACGGCCGGGTTCTCTCGGCAGGCGGTACGGCGGCGGGCCCGCAGTTCCCGGCAGACGAACGCAATGCCGAGATCTTCTATCCGCCCTACCTGTTCAAGGGCCCGCGACCGGAGATTCTCTCTGTTCCGACATCGTCGACATACGGAGAACAATTCGCCGTCCAGACGCCTTCCTCGTCGCAGATTGTGGCGGTAACGCTTGTGCGGCCCTCGTCCGTCACGCATTCCTTTAACATGGACCAGCGGCATGTGAGTCTGCAATTCGAACTTGGCGAGGTCCCGGAATCGCTGCTCGTGGATGCCCCGCCGAATTCCAATCTCGCGCCGCCCGGATACTACATGTTGTTTATCCTGAGCCTCGGAGTCGATGGGCAGTCACTGGTGCCGTCCGTCGCCGAATTCATTCGGTTGGACTTGTCGTCGAAATAGCCGGGTGACGGGGTGGATCATGAAGGCTGAGTCTCGTAGTAGCAGGCTGGGCTGAAGTATGAAGCCCGACCTACAGCTATTATCTAGGAGAAGCCGCTCAGGTATTCGGGTGGCACGCGATCAACCAGCCACACGCCGTTCGCCGAGAGGTAAAACGTGTGTCCCGATCTGTGCATGGACGTCGCATCGACAATCAGGACAACGGGCCTGCCATGCCGCTGACCAACTTTTGTTGCGGTAGCCTCGTCCGGCGAAAGATGCACGTGATTTCGGCTACCGCTGACTAATCCATTGCGCCGGATCGAGGCTAAGTTGCGCTCGGCGGTCCCGTGGTATAGGTGTTCGGGAGGCTCGGTGGGTGCGAGGCCGAGGTCAGCTTGGACGGAGTGGCCTTGATTCGCCCGGATTCGCTTTCCGTCCGCGCTCATTGCGAACCGTTGCTTGTCGTTTCGCTCAACGACGTCAAGCAACAACTCTTGCGATAACGGATGACCGGCCGCGTTCGCGAGCCGGAGCAGCTCGGGTACGCTGGCCCAGCCTTCTGTGTCGAGTACGAGCCCGATTTTCTCCGGATTGTGTCGAAGGATCAGGCTTAGAAACTTGCTCGTTAGGACATGATGCCTGTTCATGGCACGTCGCTTTTTCCTGACAACCCAGAATCCTAATCGGCGTTGCCAACAGGCCAACCCAGAATCCGTGCTTCATCCGTTTTCGGCGGGGACGATGCGTATCCGGTCGCGGCTCAACGCGGCTCTCGGATGGCAGCACGCCACCGAATCCATTCTAGCTCTGGGTTTTTTTCCAATCCGCCAGGAAGCGCTCCAGGCCGATGTCGGTCAGGGGGTGGTCGAGAAGTTTGTCGAAAACCGCGTAGGGCATGGTGGCAATGTCGGCGCCGATCTTGGCGGCCTGGACGACGTGAAGGGGGTGGCGGAGGCTTGCGGCCAGGATCTTCGTCTGGAGGCCGAAGTTGTCGTAGATCAGGCGGATTTCTTCGAGAACCGTCATGCCGTCGTGGCCGATGTCGTCGAGGCGGCCCAGGAACGGAGAGCAAAAGGTCGCCCCGATCTTGGCGACGATCAGGGCCTGGGAGGGCTGAAAGCACAACGTCATGTTGACCTTGATGCCCTCGTCTACACATCGCTTCAGGGCCTTTACGCCTTCGGGAATCGTGGGCAGCTTCACGATGATGTTGTCGGCGACCTTCGCCAGTTCGCGGGCCTCCTTGAGCATGGCGTCCCGCTCGGTGGCGACGACCTCGGCGGAGACCGGTCCGGGGATGATCTCACAGATCTTGCCGACCAGCGTCTTGAAGTCCATGCCCTCCTTGGCAATGAGGCTGGGGTTGGTCGTGATGCCGTCCACGAGCCCCAGTTCGGCGCCGGCCCGGATCTGGTCGAGGTTTGCGGTGTCCAGATAAAACTTCATCTTGCGCGATTCTCCATTCGTTGCGGCCCGACTCAGCAAGGCTATGTTTGAATTCGCGCTCTGCCGTCGGCGGGTGGCGATTCCATTGTATTCGATTCCATAGGGTTGTGCGGAGTGTTCATCTCGACGGCCACACGGGCTGCGATCAATCGAGTTCCACGGTTTGGCCGCTTCGGGCGGATTCGTACATTGCGTCGATGACGCGTGCGGTCCGAATTCCCTCTTCGGCTCCGATGGAAGGCTCGCCGTTGTGCAACACGGCGTCCGTGAAGTCCTCCACGGCGGCGGCGTAGCAGTTGTTGGAAGTGTCTTCGTGCAGCGCGCCCTGGACGTCGCCCCGGCGAAACCATGTTTGATAGAGTCCGGCGGCCTGCATGGACCCGTTCGCGAAGTAGGTGGCTTCGCTGCCGTAGGCCTCCAG
>JAPULF010000225.1 GCA_027295245.1 Planctomycetota bacterium | reverse complement strand
GCAAGGCTATGTTTGAATTCGCGCTCTGCCGTCGGCGGGTGGCGATTCCATTGTATTCGATACCATAGGGTTGTGCGGAGTCTTCATCTCGACGGCCACACGGACTGCGATCAATCGAGTTCCACGGTTCGGCCGCTTCGGGCGGATTCGTACATTGCGTCGATGACGCGTGCGGTCCGAATTCCCTCTTCGGCTCCGACGGAAGGCTCGCCGTTGTGCAGCACGGCGTCCGTGAAATCCTCCACGGCGGCGGCGTAGCAGTTGTTGGAAGTGTCTTCGTGCATCGTGAACGGCGCGTCGCCCCGGCGGAACCATGTTTGATAAAGTCCGGAGGCCTGCATGGACCCGTTCGCGAAGTAGGTGGCTTCGCTGCCGTAGGCCTCCAGGCGACCGCCGTAGTCGTGGAAGCAATAACCAACGTCGAGCAACCCGACCGCGCCGCTTTCAAACTCGAGTCGGGCGGAGCAGAAGTCCTCGACCGGGATCTTGAATCGCAGGTTGTTCGTGTGGGCGGTTACCCGTCGGACCTTGCCGGCGAGTTCGATCATCAGGTCGACGACGTGCGGCCCGAGGTCCATGGCGGCGCCACCGCCGGAGAGATCGGGCGAAACGCGCCAGTTGTCGTCGGGCGGAAGCCACATGCCGACGTGGATGCGGATCATGTTGAGCCTGCCGAGTTGTCCCTCGTCGATCAGGCGGATCAGGTGCATGTTGGCGGCATGGAATCGTTGCTGGAGCATGACGCCCAAGAGCCGATTGTGGGCGCGAGCGGCGTCGGACATGGCCCGTGCGCCGGCCGCGTCGGTCGCCATGGGCTTTTCCACCAGGACGTGCTTTCCGGCGGAGAGACATCGCACGGCCTGTTCCGCGTGCAGGGCGTGAGGCGTGGCGATATAGACGATGTCAACGTTCTCGTCGGCGAGGAGGGCGTCGACGGAGTCGTGGGCCTTTTCGGCGGCGTGTCGTTCGGCGAAGTGTTCGGCATGCGACCTGGAGCGCGAGCAGACCGCGGCCAGCCGGGCATCCTGGGCGGCGGCAATGACCGGCGCCACGCGACGTTCGGCGACTCGGCCGCAACCGAGGATCGCCCATCCAACTCGCCCCGGCTCAGCCATTCGGGCTCAAGCCTCGCACTTGAGTTTTCGGGACATCAATTCGCTGAGCGAAGCAATGACGTCCCGGCCCTCGAATAGGACCGCGTGCACGGCCTCGGTGATCGGCATTTCGACGTCGTATCGGCCAGCCAGTGCGCGAACGCTTTTCGTCGTGGGAATTCCCTCGATGACCCACGGCGTGGAATCGATGACTTCCTTGACGGACTTGCCGTTGCCGATCAATTCGCCCGCCGAGCGGTTTCGGCCGACCGGGGACACACACGTCGTCACGAGGTCTCCGACCCCGGCGAGTCCCGCAAAGGTCTCGCGTTGGGCGCCCATGGCGACGCCGAGCCGAGTAATCTCGACGAGGCCGCGCGTCAGCAGCGACGCCTTGGCATTGTCGCCGGCGTTCAGGCCGTCGAGGATGCCGGCGGCGAGTGCGATGACGTTCTTGGTTGCGCCTGCCAATTCGACGCCGAGCAGGTCGGTATTTGTATACACGCGAAACCATTGCGATGCGAAGGCGTCCTGGGTGATCTTGGCGAGTTCGGCGTCGACGCTCGCGGCGACGACGGTAGCGGGCAAGTGGCGGGCCAGCTCGGCCGCAACGCTCGGTCCGCTCAGGGCCGCGACCGGCACGATGCCGACCACGTCGGTGACGATCTGGGTGGGTCGCAAGAGCGTTTCGTTTTCTATGCCCTTGGCGACGCTCACGATCGGAATGTTCCCGGGGTACGCACCGGCGAGTCGGCGCCAGGCCTTTCGCATGTATTGGCAGGGAACGGCGGACACCACCAACTCGGCCCCGTCGAAGACGGCGGTGGGATCGTGGGTGAACGAGACCCGCTCGGGGATCTCGAATCCGGGCAGGTAGCGCTCGTTGCGACGCGTCGACTTGAGGGCTCCGATCAGATCGCGGTCGGCCCCCCACATGCGGACGTGGATTCCGCGTTCGGCAAGCATGGCGCTGCACACCGTCGCCATCTGCCCTGTGCCGATCACCGCCGCCTGGTCAACCATGTACTCAATTTAACCGAGCGGTGATTAGGCCCGCAACCGCTCATGTTTGAGCGTACCGCCAGTCGCTCGGATTCGGGCGTCCATGACCGGTCAGGCTTGACACCGGGGAAGGGACGCGCTGGAATCCGACCGTGACGTCATCGGCACAGGAGTCTCCGAGGTTGACGAGGCCGGGGTTTGGGCGGCCGGATGGTACGACCATCGGGGTCCGGCTCGCACTGTTCCTGATGGCCGGTTTCTTATACCTGGGCGTGCCCTGGATCCAACCGGAGCCACGGACGCCGGGGCGATTCATGCAGTTGGCCGAGGCGTTCGTCGACGGTCATCTGAGCATTGCCGATCCGAAACCAAATGAGAACGAACTGATTCCGACCGCGACGAAGGGCAGGTATCACTGTCCCTATCCGCCGCTGCCCGCGGTCTTGTTGATGCCGTTCGCGGCATTCGGGGTGTCGTTGCGGGTCGAATTCGCGTGCCGGGCGATCAGCATCGCAAACGTGCTCCTGTTTGATTCGGTACTTCGTCGATTTCCGGCGATGCTGGGGCGGCCCGCGCCGGAGATCGGTCCCCGGGTTGCCCTCGATCTTCTGTTCGCATTCGGCACCGTCACGTGGCACAACGCCGAGATGGGCGGCGATTGGCATTGGGCGCACGCCGTCTCGATGTGCGCCATGCTGCTGGCCTTGCGCGAATTTGCGGGGTGCAAACGCCTCGGTTTCGTCGGGTGTTTCGTCGGGCTGTCGATCCTGGCGCGACCGACGACGGGGTTTCTTGCGCTGTTCTTTGTTTTCTCGGTTGCCCGTGGTCCGCGGCCGTCCCGTGCCGTGTCGCTGACGAAACTGGTCGCCGGGACGGCGGCCGCGATATTCTTATTGGCTGCGTACAACCAGTTTCGGTTTGGAAGCCCGACCGATTTCGGCTACGACCGCATGCTGCTCATGGGAGCGGGACAGCGGCTGCTGCACGATTACGGGCAGTTCAACGGACATTTCATTCCGATCAACCTGTATTGGTTTTTCCTTGCCCCGCCGTTGCCTCTTGCCGGCGGGCGCTTTCCATTTTTTGGATACGATCCGCACGGGTTGAGCTTGTTCATCGCGTCGCCGGCCTTGTTGTACGCATTCGTCGGGCTCAGGCGCGGCTGGTCCGTGCCGGCGGTTCGACATGCCGCGGGAGCCATCGCGTGCTGCCTGTTGCCGTTGCTGCTCTATTTCAACACGGGTTTTTGGCAGTTCGGCCATCGGTTTTCGATGGACTATCTGCCGCTCTTGATGTTGCTGGTCCTGGCCGGCGTCGGAACGCGTCCAAGCCGGATGGCGTTTTCTTTGATTACAATCTCGATATTGGTGAACGCGGCGGGTGTTATTGTCGATCCGGTGATTCTGCCGAATCGGCTTTAGGGTCGGCGATTTCACCGGTACGGCGGGTGTATTCTACCCGGTGGCCGCCGAATCGCCGCGCGCCTTGGTCGCGAAGCCCGGGGGCGCGGTCGGCGAGGTAGCGATTCAAATCATCGCGCGACTCGAATTCGTACTGAACGGCGAAGGTGGACTCGGTGTCATCGATTCGCACGAGGCGGCCTCGCAGGGCGCCCGCCCGAACGACGTCACCGATGTGTTCGTCGAGAATCCACGCGACCCACGCATCGGTGACTTCGGGGTCGATGATTTTGGCGGTGACTTCGTAGAGGATTCGTGTCAATGTTCGGGGGTTTTCTGTTCGAGCGCCGTTTCCCGCGCGGTGCCATATCGCCCGGCCATCGGCGTCACGAAGTGGCTGTTCTCACCGAAGATGTTTCGACGGAGAACCACGCCGAGGGGCG
>JAPULF010000224.1 GCA_027295245.1 Planctomycetota bacterium | reverse complement strand
TATTTCGCTCGTACTGATGTTTTCGATGTTGACCGAGGCCTGGTGGAGGGCCTCGAACATACGGGACGCGACCCCGGTGTGCGTCCGCATGCCAACTCCGACGACGGAGACCTTGCTCAAACGCTCTCGAATTTCCAGCTTCGCGCCGGGAAGGTCGGCGAGCAGCAATTCACCGATCGTCCGGGCCGAAGCGATGTCGTCGCTGTCGATCGTAAAACTCACGTCGGCGCTGTTACCGGGCGGGTGGATCACCTGAATGATGTCGTCCACGACGATCTCGCCCTCCCCCACCCTGGTGAAGATCATGCTGGCCATGCCCGGGCGGTTGGGCACGTCGGAGAACACCACGCGGGCCAGGTTTTTCTTGAGGGCGGCGCCTCGCACGATGACCTGTTCGAGCCCGGTCGATTCATTCACGATGTCGGTTCCTTTCGCGTCGGTGTGGCTGCTTCGCACGTGTATTCGCACGTTGTAGTTTTTGCCGAGTTCGATGCTGCGGGAGTGCATGACCTGGGCCCCGAGCGAGGCCAACTCGAGCATTTCGTCGTAGAAGATCCGGTTCAGCTTGCGGGCCTGCGGCACGATTCGGGGGTCGGACGAATAGACGCCGTCCACGTCGGTGTAGATCTCGCAGGCGTCGGCCCCCAGGGCGGCCGCCAGCGCGACCGCGGTGGTATCGGAGCCGCCTCGACCGAGTGTCGTGATGTTCAGGGCCTCATCGACGCCCTGGAAGCCGGCCACGATGACGATGCTCCCCTTGCCCAGAAGGGACTCGATTCGGGCCCTTTGGGTGATCTCCTTGATGCGGGCCCGACCGAATACGGCGTCGGTCTGGAGTCCGATCTGCCCCCCTGTCAGGCTGATGGCGTCGTGCCCGGCGTGGTGAATGGACATGGCCATCAGCGCGATGGAAACCTGCTCGCCGGTGGCCAGCAACTGATCCATCTCTCTTCGGCTTGGCTTGTCGGTGATTCGGTATGCGAGGTCGATGAGTTCGTCGGTGGTCTTGCTCATCGCCGAGACCACGACCACGACGTGGTTGCCCTTGAGCCTGGCACGGATGGCTTTTCGGGCCGCGCCGTGAAACTTCTCGGCGTCACCCAGGCTCGTGCCGCCGAATTTCTGGACGATCAGACCCATGGTCGATTCATCATGTCCCTGCAGGGCCAGGGACGCAACTACGCCCAGCGCAGTTTGCCCGATCCGAGCCGAATCGTACCGATCCGGTACGCCGATTCTCCCAGACGGTTCAACCGTCGAACGATGCTTCGGGCAAACGTCGGGCGCACGACCAGAACGAAACCGATTCCCATGTTGAATACACGATACATCTCGCTGCGGGCCACGCCGAGCCTCTGTAGCCCTTGGAAGATCGGCGGGAGCGGCCAACTCTTGCGCTGAATGACGACATCGCAGTCGCCCGGAATCACGCGCGGAAGGTTGCCCGGTAGACCGCCCCCGGTCACGTGTGCCATGGCACGAACGACGCGCTTGCGGCGGTATCGTCCGAGGAGCGCCCGGATGGACGGCACATAGATTCGAGTCGGCCTCAGGATTGCGTCCTCCAGGGGTTCGCCGAGTTTGGCCGAGAGTTTCTTGCGGTGGCCCGTTCGGGCCAAGAGCTTGCGAACCAGGGCGTAGCCGTTGGAGTGTATTCCATTGGACGCCAGGCCGATCACGGCGTCTCCGGGTTCGACACGGCCGCCGTCGATCAGGCGACGACGCTCGACCACGCCGACGCAAAAGCCGGCCAGGTCGAAGTGGCGCTTGGCGTATAGATCGGGCAGTTCGGCGGTTTCGCCGCCGAGCAGGGAGCAGTCGGCCAGCCGGCATCCGCGTGCGACGCCTTCGACGATTTCGGCCACCTGGGCGGGAATGAGCTTGTTACACGCCACGTAGTCGAGGAAGAACAGCGGCTCGGCGCCGGTCGTCAGCACGTCATTGACGCTCATGGCCACGAGATCCACGCCCAGGTCGCCGAGGCGACCGTATTGCAGGCCCAGGAGCAGCTTGGAACCTACGCCGTCCGTGCCGGCGACCAGCACCGGGTCTCGATAGTTGCGGCGAAGCAGCGTGCCCGGATAGTCGAGGCGAAAGAGCCCGGCAAACGCATTGTGCCCGTTCAAGACGCGGTCATCGCATGTCGCCGCGACGGCGTGACGAATCCGCTTCACCATGCGATCGTTGGCGGCAACGTCAACACCGGCGTCTTTGTACGTCAGTCGAGCGCGTTTGGAATTCTTCGAGACCATTGCCCCTGTCGCGTGGATTCGTCCGCAAAAACCGTTCGGATCAAGGCGCGATCGTAACCGCCGATGTCGATCCGATAAAGGCGGCCCGGGCCCGCGGTCCGGAAACCGTGTCGGCCGTGCGTCGTTCTTCGAGTACGTTCGCCCGATCATCGATCGCACGCCCAGTGCGGTTGGGGCGGGCTACTCTTCCTCGCAGACCTTATTGGTCAAGCAGACCTCAAACCCCTTCGATATTCACTGAGGGGGCTCATGCATGAACAAGCTGGAACAGGCGATTACGGTCCTTGCCCGGATTCGAACCCAACTTGGCAACGATCTAGCGAACCAAGTCCTTGCGAGTCGAGCCGAAATGATGCTGTCGACACGGGCCGGCGACGACCCGCTCGCTGCCGATCCCGTCATGAATCGGCTCTCACGCGGACTGACCAACGTCAATCGCGCCATTGCGAACCTGCGGTCCGCCTGCGGCAAGCCGGTCGTACCGGACCGGTCCGCCGGACCCTCGAACCGCCCCTCCGAAAAGGACGGCGTTTTCTCCGCGTTTCAGAGGCTTGTGGCGGTCGATCAGCTTGAAGAGGCGGCCCGGGAGCTGTCCCGATTGATCCGCCTTCCCGGAGACTGCGCATTTACGGCCACCCGCTACTACGCTCGGACCGTTCAGTCGAAACCCATGATCGGGACTCGGGTCAATGCCATGTGCGAAAACGTGGAGACGACGACAGTCTCAAAGTGCATGAAGACGCTGGTTGCGGCGTTCGGCCTCCAGGCCGTCGAATCGATGACGGCAATTCAGGCCATCCGCGACGCCCGACGGGCGCCGGTCGAAAGCATTTAGTTTTCATCTCCCCCTTTTTGAGGCACTGACGGCAAGTGCCGCCGGGCCAGGGCCACAAAAACGTTGACCCTTCGTCGGCATTTCGGGTAAATTACCCTTGTCCGGTGGGCGACCTGACGATTCCGTGGTCGATACGCCGGCCTATGCAGGTCTCTTGCGGTGGAGTCTCTGATCGGGGCAGTGCATTTCGCGGGCAGCAGGGGCTGTTCGAAGCACAGCGGTTCAATGCGACGAAATGAGACTCTCACCGGGCCGACTGTTCGGCGG
>JAPULF010000223.1 GCA_027295245.1 Planctomycetota bacterium | reverse complement strand
AGAACGTTCCCGATATCCGCAAGTACATTGAGGGTATGCAAGCCGATCCCGAATCGATTGTGGTCGAAAAAGAAAAACTCGCTCCGTTCGACCGCGCCTGCGAGACCGCCGTCCAAATGCTCCGGCTGACCGAGGGCATCAGGTTCGAACTTTTTCACCGCCTTACGGGATTCGACGCCGCGGTCACTTTCGCCGGTCAGATCCGCCGTTACTGCTCCGCGGGCCTGATGCACGCCACCCCCGACGCGCTCCGCCTCACGCGCCGCGGTATGCTTCTCGCCAACCGGATCATGTCTGATTTTCTACCGGACGTGGAATCCGTCGCCGCGAATGCCTGAGTGCGCCTAGCCTTTCGCCGCGGGCGGTTTGCGTGCGCGCTTCTTTCCGGACTTCTTCTTCAGTCTCTTGCCCGCCTTCTTTCTTGTCTTTCGCTTCATTTTTCCGCCGTTTCCATCTGTTGTTTCGTCGGCGGCAGAGTCTATCGGATCACCGCCCTCGGTCAGCAGTACCGTACGGATTCATCGCACTCCGGTTCATCCCGCCCGACAATAGCCCGCAACCGACCGATAACCCGGACCCATCACCCGGGCAATCGTACAATGTCAGCATAGCAACGGCTGCCTGACGCGAGGCGCCCAACCACTTTTCATCTTGTAATACGCAGGGGTGCCTTTTGATGAGGTACGGCAACGCCCAACTACGGCTGGTCTATTGGTTATCGGCCGGCTGTGTAGTGTTCGGTCACGCCGAGCGATCATACGCCGAGTTCGATCCGAACGATTTTCCGCCGCAGGCCGTTCTGGTCCGGACCGAGGCTGAGTTCCGCGCCGCCGCCGCTCGAACGCAATCGGAGAGCATCACGATTCTGGTCGCCGGTACGGTCGTCATGAACAACGACACGGTGGTCTTCCCGAGCAGCGCGTCTATTGTGAAGCTCGTCGGGATCGGCGATGCGCCGACGATCGATTTCAATCTGCAATGGCAGGGCTGGGGAAGTTCGCAGAACGAAGTCGACGGGTTGCGATTCGAATCGCGACAGGCCATCGTGCATAATCTGAGCTTCAGGAATTACAATCATCGCGGTGGGGCGATTCGCGCGACCGGACCCGCGAACGGCGATCTCGAATTGCTGTCCGTTTCTAACTGCACCTTTGAGAACATCGGTACGGCTCAGTTTGACCATGCGCTCGATCCGTCGACCGGTTTGCCCTACACCGAGCCGACACTCGAGTCGCAGGTCGTATTCAATCACTGCATTTACGCAACCGGTCTCCAAGAGGCCCACGTGGCGATTAAGAACTGTTCGTTCAACGGCGCAATCCTGAACAACCGCCAGTGGTCCAGGTGTCTGAAGGTTTCTGCACCGACCGTCGTCGCTCTTAACAACACGTTTTTGGAATGCGGCCAACCATTCGATATTGGCGGCGTAGGATCGGACACGTGCAGTACCGTGTTGAATAACAGAATTCTCAATCCGGCTCTCGTCGATGACAACGGCGTGCCGCGCCGGGCGGCAATTGCCAAACTGGACCCCAACGACCACGCAGTCTACATGTTCAATACGTTCGCCGGTTCGGATTCTCAAGACGCGGAAGGAGAGGTCTTCAACCCGTGGACGGGCACTCTAAATCCGCAACGACACCTGATTGATCACAACGACTACGGCGCTCTGACGTACACCGGATTCTGGGCCGACAACGGCATCGATTGGGCGACTTGGACCGGACTTGTGCATAGGTTCGATACCCATTCGGTCCCGCCGGCACACCCTTCCGGCACCGACCCCGGAACCCCGGCGGTCGGATATCCGGCTTCCGCGATTTTAGTCAGCAACAAAGCGGAGCTTCAGGCCGCGGCACTCGAGTGCAGGAACAGAGGTCTGAATATCCTGATCTCCGGCACGATTACGATCAATGAAGCACTTGTTCTCGGTAACTCGAATTCGGTGGCACGACTCATCGGAATCGGTCAAGACCCTTCGATCGATATTCAAATAGGGTGGGGCGGCTGGGACGCTCCCGACGCGGGCGCCGAACAGGGGATCAGATTTCACGTGCGCCAGGCGGTCCTGCACGGGCTGACGATCAAGAACTACGATGGTCTAGGCTCGGCGATCAGGGTAAGTAGGCCGAGTGAATCCGATTTCCAATTGCTGTCGATTTCAGACTGCCGTTTTAGCGACATCGGGACTACGCAATACCCGGCCGACATCGATCCGGACACCGGACTACCGATGGAGCATCTTTCGTCATCGACTTTCGCCGTCTTCAATGCAAGTGTGGGGTGCTTTGGGCTGTTCGATGGCCACATCGGCGTGACCGGCTGCAGTTTCGAGCGATGCCAACTCAACAATGTGTCGTGGTCGCACTGTCTGTACGTTTCCGCACGATCCGTGGACGTCCTGAATAACACGTTCCGAGATTGCGGAAATCCGTTCGGGATCGGCTCGAAAGTCTGGGACGCCTCGAACAATGTGTTTCGCAACTCGGTAATCGATCCAGCATACGTCCAGAACAGAGACCTCGAACTGGTGGCGGCGTGGTTCGCTGTGCTACGTGCAGTCGACTTTGACACCTACATGTTCAACAGCATGACCGGCATGAGCAGGCAGCCTTACTTTACCGCGCCGCCGGCAAACGATCGGAACTACGTGGACTTCAATGACTATAGCGGTCTCCAATACTATGACCGTTTCTTCGCACACGCGGGAGTCGGTAGCGGAGATTTCGATGATTGGAACCAGATCTGGAAGTTCGACATCCATTCCGCGGCGCCGCAATTTGTGGATTGGCCAGGACCGCACGTCGTCAACGTCACCGCTGAGAACGGCAGCGTCGTCCTCGATCCGAACGCCACTGAATTCCCAACCGATTACGTCGTCTCCCTGACGGCCCGGCCCGATCCCGGCTACGAATTCTCCAATTGGAGCGGTGACGCCGCCGGCAACTCACCGACTATTACGCTGACCATGGATGGCGATAAGAACATCATTGCGGAATTTTCAAGCATCCCGTCGGCCTGCGGATCGGGCGCCTTTCTGCCGGCTGCATTCGCGGCGATCTCCATTGTCAAATTGGTTCGCCGTCGGCGTCGACGCACGACCTTCCGGCCGCAGTAGAAGCGAGGCACAGGCCTCGAGTGTGAATGCCAAACGCCGATCAGGCCGGACGAAATCCAGCGCCGATCCGGTGTCAATCACCCGTGTCTTCCGGTGGCGTACCCTCGTCGCTTTCCGTTGTACGGTCTTCGCTGCCGTCGACCCGTCGCAGTTCGATAACCGCTCGACTCGGTGCAAAACGAGCGTTCCCTCGGGACGCCAGCCAAGTCGACCCATCCGAAAGCGCGACCGGCCCACCCTCCGCCGCGTCGCACCCCGCGACAAAGATCCGACCCGAAAGCTCAGACAGGGCGGCCGACACCCCTTCGTCGGGCTCGTCTTCCGAGACGATCTCTACGTCAGGCAATCCGAACCCGTGCAGTCCCACCGTGTCGCAGACAAATGTTGAAGCATCCCCTTCAGGCGGAAACGTCCGTAGCGTGATGCACGTACCGATCGGCGAGGCGGTCTCGGCGACCTCCGCCGCAAGCCTCGCCAAATCGTCGGCTGGAACCAACCGGCCCGCGTCCGGCCACAACGCCGCCTGCACCCGGGCGAACTCCGTCAGCGCCGCCTGCGCCCGATGATGGATGCGCACAATCTCCGCCCGGTCGGTTTCTTCGAACGCGCGCGTTGTGAATATGATGTGTGCGACGTGCCCGGCCACTTCCGCCTCCGCTTCCGGCCAGTCGAACGACTGGGCCGCCGCAAACTCGATCGTCGCCTGATCCAGCGGGGCCGGGCAGAGAACCACTTCCAGCAGCGTGCCGCCGACATCCAGCATCACGGGTTCGTCCGATTCCCGACCGGGAATGAGTTGGGCATTGCGTTGGCCCGCCCGACGAAGGGAGGCGTGAACCACCACTGTTGCCGGCCGCCATTCGGTGCTCAACAAGACGCACGTTCGAAACACACGGGCGCGTTCGGGCTCCGTGGCCGGTTGCGCTTCCGTAGCGGCGTCATCGGTGTCCGTCTCGATTAGGCCAACGCTTTCGGGTTCTGTCCGTGCCGCCTCCGAAATCGACGGGCCGGAAACGGCGACTTCGATTTCGTGTTGCGCGTCGTCAACCAGGTCCGGTTCCGGTTCCGTCCATTCGATCTCCTCCGCGCCGGCTTCGGCCGTTGCTTCGACCCGCGGCGATTCCGCGACCGAAGAATCGGTGCCATCGGGCTCGTCCGGTTCGGGGTCTGTGCTTTTTTCTTCCGACGGCAATTCGCTGATTGATGTCTGCACGTTGGTCGGTGCGGCCGAACCAGGACCCTGTGCATCATCATCGACGGGTGCCGTAGCGGTGGTGACGGCGATTTCCGCAGTATTCGCGTCTCTTGCTTCCGGCGGCTCGGCTTCGATGGATTCAGTCGACGGTTTCTCCGTGTCGACGCTTGCAGTCATGGCGAGCCCG
>JAPULF010000222.1 GCA_027295245.1 Planctomycetota bacterium | reverse complement strand
CGATCACCCGCGGGGCAGGGCCCCGACGCTGCTTGAGCAGCCAGCGCCACAGTGTCTGGGGTCGATACACGAGGGACCAGATTTTGTGTGGCTTGTTCCGGTACTCCGTGTACTTCGGATCGGACCCGAGCTTCCGAAGCGTCTCGATAGGATCGCGCGACCCGGCAACCGGGACATTGCGGTCTTTGGAACCGTGAAAGGCCCATATGGGCAGGTGCGCGATATTGGATGCGTATTGAGTCGGCCCGACGCCAGACACCGGCACGATCGCCGCAAAAACATCCGGCCGAAGCATCGACAGTTCCCAGGTGGCAAAGCCGCCCATCGAGATGCCGGTCAGATACACGCGGTCCCGATCGGTGCGATACGCGGCGTGGACGGCCTCGAGCATCCTCCAGACCGCTTCGGCATCGTCACCGCGAAACCATAGTGTTTTTGCCTGGGGCATCACGGTGATGAAAGGAAACGACGATCGCCGACCGGCAATGATCTTCGGAAGGGCTTCCCGAGTCTGCCTCTTCCCGTCCGTGCCGCAATCGGGGCTGCCGTGAAGTGAAACCAGCACGGGCCAGCGATGAGTCGGGTCTTGATCGTACTGCAGCGGTGTGAAAATCGCGTATTTTCTCGCGGTACCGTCGGCCAGCTCGATCTCCTTGATCTCGAAGCTTTTGGTGGCGGGCGAGCCGGAAGGGCGTGAGGTGGGGCTCTGCGGCTGGGTTGCTCGGGATCCGGCCGGCGCCCATGCCGCTGCCAGGATCGCCCAAACGACCCCTATAGCCCACATCCGGCCGGACGGGCTCACACGAAAAGGCACGCCGGGCCGACCGACTTTCACTTGTTGCAATCGTCGTCCGGCCCTACAATACATTACCGGCCTTTTTCCCGCGTACATGATCACCCTCCACGCGGAGTTTATGTTATGTCGGCACGATCGCGAATTCTACTCATTGCCGCATCGGCCATTGCGCTAGCCGGGAGCGTTGCATTTGCACAGCGATATCAGGGGGGCAACAATCGCCAAGGCCGGCGCGTTACCCGAAAAGAGTCCCGCCGAGACCGCGACACCGAGCGTGGGTGGATCGTCCGGATTCTTACGTATTCCGGGGGCGACAAGAATCGGCGCGGCCGGAACAAGGCCGAAGGCAACGGCCCGAGCAAGACCGGAAGCATCGTCATCAAGACCGAGCAGGGGCGTCAGTTCACCGGCGTTCTCACTACGGAAACCCGCTATTCCGCCCGAAGCGCCCGAATCACGCCCTCGAGAACGAAGTCGCTGTTGATTCGCGGCGTGCCGGTCGAGCTGAATTGGCGAACGTCTGACAAGCTGAGCGGCAGGGTTGTAAGCGATATTCGTGTTCGTACCATCGAGATCGAAGGCGTCATCAAGCAGGCCAACCGAAAAAAGGTGACCGTGATGGCAAGGCCCAAGCAGTCGCCCGAGGAATTGCCTCAGATCAAGGTGCGGGGTCGCAAGAGCACGGAGAACAAGAAGCGCGTGAAGAGGCCCGCCCCTAGAAAACTCGTGTTGACATTGTCGGAGGCGTCCGCGATCACGCTCGAGGGCGATGAAGCCGATATCAAGGACATCAAGCCGACGATGAAGTTTGACGCCGTGGTCATCGACGGTGGCCCGTCGATAATCCTGGACCTGAACGCCCGCAGCGTAAAAGAATCACGCGATCCAAAAAAGGGCAAACGCAAGCCTAAATCCACGGATCGCACCCCCTAGGAGTGCCCCATCACCCGATTTGGCGTTTTTGGTGATCCGGGCTAGAGTACCCTGTAGGGCAACCGCCGTCGGCCCTGACGGTTGAACGCACAACGGTAGGAGCAAAGACATGAGCGCGTCCAAATCGATCAAACTGATTCTTGCTTTTATGGCAATGGCCTGTTTTGCGGCTCCGGAAGGCCTGTCGGCCCAAATGATCGGCGGCGGCGGCGGGAAGAAGAGGGGCGGCGGCACCGGCGGTGGAGGCGGCCGACTCAAAATCCGCCCGCCGGACCAGCGAGGCAGCTACTTTTCTAGAATTACAAAATACACGCCGGAAGAAGAGGCCGACGGCGAACTCGCCGGAAAGTTGTCCGTCAGGCCGTTTCGGAAGGACCGCAAGCCCCTGAGACTGCGTGTATATAGACGGGAAGAGTTGATCATCAACATCGGTTCCGGATCTTTCGGTGTCGACCAATTCTCCGAAGTATTGATGAAGGGCGTGTATTGCACGGTGAATTGGGAGAATGAAGAACCCAAGGAAGGCAAGAAAAAATCTCGCAAGCGCCCGCAACTGTTGAGCATTTCGCTCAATCCTATCGCCGTCGAAGGCAAGGTCGTGGAGGTGGACGGCGACATCCTTATCATCAAGGTCAAGCCCAGCAACGGCACAGACTGGCCTGAGATCGCCGCGAGCATCAATCCCAACGCTACTTCAAACAAACGTGTCACTAATAGGAAAAAGAGAATCCGCAACAAGAAGCTGAAACTGAAGGTCCTGCCTGATGTCGTTTCGATGGTCGACGCGACCAACGCGACGATCAGCCTCGAAGACCTCGAGCCCGACATGCCCATCGAGGCCCAGGTCATCCAGGGGAGAAAGACCGGTTACCTGGTGGAAATCAAGCTCGTCGACGCCGAAGCGTCCGGCGAAGATGACAGTGACCGAGACGGCGGAACGCGCGGATAGTGCCGATTCCCGGCACTGCCGGGTTGGGCGGCCATTCGGATCATTACGCGACACTTTTCTCATGCCGACCGGTTTGCCCGACCGGCGAATCAACTCCCTGCGTGCGTTGCGAGAAGAATTCGACCCACGACGGATTTGAGGCGTCGTGGGGTGGTCGATATCATACCCGCGCCCGGTGATTGCCGGATTCGCAGGGATGTTCATGGACGCTCATATTCGCCTCATGATCGCAATCCTCGCGCTGACCGGAATACTGACCGTCGGCGCAATCGGCTTCGTACTGATCGAAAAAGTCGACATCGGCGAAGCTGCGTATATGACGTTGATCACGGTGTCGACGGTCGGCTTTGGTGAACAATGGGACCTCAGCAGCGCCGGCAAGCTCTGGACCAGCCTCATAATTATGGTCGGCGTACTCGTCGTGACCATGGTATTCGCCTCGGTCCAGGCTATGATCGTCGGCGGAGAGATTCGCACCGTTCTCGGAAGACGTAAGTTGAAAGACAGAATCGGGAGATTGCGCGAACACTTCATTGTGTGCGGCTACGGGCGCATGGGAAAACTGATCAGCCACGGATTGCGAAGCCGAGGCAAGAGCGTCGTCGTTATAGACGACGATCCCGAACGAACCGTGAAAGTCGGCGAAGATGGAATGGAGTACGTGCTCGGGGATGCCACCGATGAAGCCTCGCTCCAGGCAGCCGGCATCGAACGGGCCGCGGCGGTTGTTAGCGTGCTGCGAAACGACCCCCAAAACGTCTATGTCACCCTGACGGCCGCGGGAATGCGTTCGGACGTAACAATCATGGCCAGGGCCGAGTACCCCGCCTCCGAACAAAAGCTAATCAAGGCAGGCGCCTCGCAAGTCATCTGTCCACAGACGATTGGTGCAACGCGTATGCTGAACCTGCTGGTTCGACCCTCGCTCGCCCACGTGGTGGATATCGTCGCCGCCGACACCGACTGGGAATTGGACGAGTTTCCGATCGCGAAAGGCTCGGCGTTGGCCGGGCAAACACTCAGTGCCCTGGACCTCCGCCGTAGGATCGAAGCCACGGTATTTGCGCTCCGCCAGGCAAACGGCGAGTTGAAGCTCAGCCCAAATCCAGACACTTGTCTTGAAGTGGGCGACATCCTGATCGTTATTGGGCCCGCGGGAGTCACTGAGGCATTGGCCCGAATTGACTCGGACCGGTCGTAGGGAACTGGAAAGCTCGCAATCATCGGCGCCGGTTCGGGCAACGTGGAGTATCGCACTGGAAATCGGAATTCTTGTAACGGTATCGGTTCTTTGGTCGCTCACAACCCTCCAGGGAGGGTGGGCGCTCCTTGATGGAATTCGATTCTATCGCTACGTGAAGCGTTCGGTCGGCGCGTCGGCCGACGCTCTGGATAGCAACGGCGAATTCGAGTACCAACCCAGGGTCGCCGTGATTCTCCCGTGTTGTGGGGTTGACCAACGGCTCGAACATACCGTCGAGTCGTTGCGCCGGCAGAACTACCGAAACTACGAGGTCTTTTTCACCTTCGAGTCTACCGACGACCCGGCATACGACGAAGTCGGCCGCTGGGCCCGCGACTGGACCGGGCCGCCGCAGCATCGAGTCATCGCCGGAATGGCCGAGCGGCGCTCCCAGAAGATTCACAACCTCCTCGCGGCGATCTCCAAACTGCCCGACGATTGCGATGTCATCGCATTCCTCGATTCCGACGCAATCCCGCACCCCGATTGGATGGGCCACTTGGTCAAGCCGCTCCAGGATGAAGGGGTCGGGGCGGCCACGGGCTTCCGT
>JAPULF010000221.1 GCA_027295245.1 Planctomycetota bacterium | reverse complement strand
CGAGGGTGATCCCAAACCGCTGTTGGACATGCACACTACGCAACTGAACCAATGGAACACGATCCTTGACCGAAAGTATCCGCGCAAGTCGGGCGCTCCCGCCGCGGCGGGGGACACTTCGCCGCCAACCGGCGGCACCGTGGCCCTGGAGGCGGCGGACCATCTCAAGTCGATGGGGCTGGATGCGTCCAAGTTCACCTCTACTCCGAGCGGTCTGGCGTACTACGACATGAAAGCGGGTACCGGTGAGACTCCGACAAAGAGGCACTCCGCCACGGTTCATTGCACGGGTTGGTTGGCGAACGGAAAGAAGTTCTATTCGACTCACGACAGCGGCGACCCGATATCGAACAGTCTCAACGGCGGCTACGTTGCGGGATTCTGCGAGGGCGTCTTGGGCATGAAGGTCGGTGGGAAGCGCATGCTCGTCATGCCCGGCAAGCTCGGCTATCCTTCGGGGAATCCGGGCGCGGGCATACCGCCGGATTCGACGATTGTCTTCGAGGTTGAGTTGGTAGGCATTTGAAGAGCGGCACCGGACGTTTCGGTTTTACGGTGCCTTCGGTTCGCTCGCAGGGCCCGTCAATCCTGGCGACGCGGGTGAGGGTTCCAGAGACCGAATTGAAGGGCGACACTGGTTTGAGGCGTGCGATGAATAGTGAGAAATCGATAGATGTGCGTTCGTACCGATTGAAGCCGACTCATTCGAGTCGCGGCGGCTCCGGGATGATCCTGTTGTTGCTTCTATTCGCGTGCCTTTTGTTGTCAATGCACGGCTGCGGCGATGGGAACCCGATCCGGCAGACCGCAACAGACGACGGCGGCGGGGCGCCGAGCGTTCCGGAATCGCGTCCCCCCGATCCACGTGACGAACCCGAGCCCGTGACGGGTTCGGACCGATACGTTCGTATGTCGACCACGCAGGGCGAGATCATCGTTCGGCTTTTCAACGTCAGAGCGCCTATTTCCGTTCAGAATTTTCTCGGATACGTGGACAGCAAATTCTATGACGGGACCGTTTTCCATCGCGTTATCAAAGACTATATGATTCAAGGGGGCGGTCTCGATAAAGATATGACGAACAAGCCAACCGGCGGGACCATCAGAAACGAATGGACGAACGGACTCAAGAACAAGCGCGGCCGGGTTGCGATGGCCCGGCTGAACGGTCAGCCCGATTCGGCGACGTCGCAGTTTTTCATCAACGTGGCGGACAATCTTTCGCTCGACGTGCAACAATCGGATGGCGCCGCGTATGCCGTGTTCGGTGAGGTCGTTCATGGAATGTCGGTGGTGGACGCCATCAGGTCCGCGAGAACGGCACCTCAGAGCGACGCCGCGGGCAACGTTCACGAGAATGTCCCTGTAGAGCCGATTATCATCAATTCCATCAAACGGATTACCGCGGAAGAGGGTGATGCTCAACGGATCTCGGTTCATCGAAGGACTCTGGATGCGGCGGCATCGGTCTTGAAATCTAAAGGTGTCGATATCGAGAAGGCCGTGGTGACGGATTCCGGATTGTGGTACATCGATATCACCGCCGGCACGGGAACGTCGCCCAGTCGCGGAACTCGAATCGAAGTGCGATACAACGGTTGGTTGACCGACGGGACACCGTTCGATTCATCGGATCGGAGGCGGGGCCCGGCGCGCTTCCGGCTTACTTCGCCGTCCATCGAAGGCTGGATTGAGGGTCTGATCAGCATGAAGGAGGGCGGTAAGCGATGGCTCATCATTCCGCCCAAGTTGGGATACGGCAACGTCATGCGTGGCGGAGTACCGGAGAATTCGATTTTGATCTTCGAAGTCGAGTTGGTTGAGATCCTGTGAACACTCGCCTTTCGGGCGAGGCGTCGCACGATGTGGTGGGCACTTATCGGTGGTCGGATGGGCTCGCCGGCTAGCCCTTGAAGTACGCTCTTAATGCGGGCGGGAGCTCGGCGATTGGATCCGCGGACGAAGTCGATGACTCGGCCGGGCGATACGTGTGCCAAAGCAGCGACTCGGCGTCGGATTCCTTGTTTCGTTTCAAGTAGTGCAAGGCGCCGGCCAGCGTCTTCGCCGTGTACGTGCGGTCCAGTTCCAGATTGTCGGCCGCGCGAATCTGCCTTGCGAGTTCCGTGGATTCCTCCGTTGCGTGGCCGTAGCCCTTTCCGGGGGCGCTGGTGACGACGGTGACGTCGGATCTATCCAAGTTCAATGACGGCACGGTCGCGTCCAGTTTTTGCATAAGACGGAGCGTCCGCCGCGCGAGTGCGATCCATCGACCCGGCGTGCAGTACCACCGGCTGAAGGCTGTAACACCTACCAATCGAGATTGCAATCCCGCGAGTTTGCAGCCCACCAAGAGGCCGGCGGCTGTGCCCAGACTGCCCAGAGGAAGGAAAATATATCGAGGTTCCGGCAGGATGCCAGACTCCGTTTGCCGTTTCAGTTCAAGGGCGGCGCTAACGTGGCCTAGACATGCCAACGGCGACGTGCCTCCAGGGGGGATAAAGAACGGACGACTATGGGCGTTCGAAACGGCCCGCAGCCATTGGGCGATGAAGCGTGGTCCGACGGATGCGACGTTTACCGGTACGAAGCGGGTGCCGGCCTCGATGCCGGCAAGCAGGTTGTGCCGGACGTAGTCGGCGCCGGGCTGCGACATGACCAATGCGACAGTGTCTATTCCCAGCTTTCCCGCGTGCCATGCCGTTGTCCGAACATGATGGCTGCCGACCGCACCGAAAGTGATGATGGTTTTCGCCTTGCGTTGACGGGCCCGGGCGAGCAGGAATTCCAGGCCGCGCAGCTTGCTCCCTCCGCAAGTCGGGTGGTTCAGATCCTCTCGTTTGGCGTGGACATGGGTCAGTCCGTGGGCCCGGGCGAAGTTCGGCAGTTGCGTTACGGGCGTGGGCCAGTCTCCGATTGCATGCCATGAAACGGAGTCTGCCAGGCGGGGGAAGCGCTCGAATAGCGGTAGAGTCGATCGCGTTTCCGGCCCTAGCATGTTGCGATCAGGTTTTCGGCAACGTGTTCGGCGAGGGCGGAGATCGTCATCGAGGGCGGGCGACCGGTCGGAGTCGGCAGCAGGCTTCCGTCCGCGACATAGAGTCCCGGGTATCCGAATACTTCGCCGGCAGGATTCGTGACGCCGCCGTCAGGTGTTTCCGCCAGGGCGGCGCCACCGAGTGGGTGAATCGTCACCGAATGCCGGAAGCCCGGAATCTGCGGAGGTGTCAGCAGTGTGGCGCCCGTCGCTGAGGCCAGTTCCCGGAGCCTCGCCATGCGACGAGCCTCGAAGATCCGATCGCCCCCGGTGTCAGGCAGATACGTCATTCTTCCCCCACGATTGAGCGAAAGGGTGCCCGGGTTCTCCTCCAGTCCCATGACCCCGAACGACCAAGCGTACCGCGACGCGGGTCCTTCCTCTATCGGCTTTCTGATGTCGCGGAGTCGCAGGAACGGCCCGAGCATTGCCCGGATCAGTCCGCCGAGCACCGGCGAGGTGCCGGTTTCCATGATGTAGAGCCGGTCGCTGTTCCAAAAGTCGATCCACGCCGTGACGGGCGGTCCGTCGTCGGCGCCCAAATGCAGATTCGGCCCGACCAATAGCGCTCCGAAATCACCGTTGGTGTAGAAGCAGCGTCCGAGGGCGGCGCTGATTCTCGGAAGCGCGCCGGATATCTGGCGGCACCGCAATAACAGGCGTACCGTGTTCAACGTGCCCAACGCCAGGACCACGCGCGGCGAGCGGATGGATCCGTCCTCGTGTCCGCCGGATCGCCGCCGTCGATAGGTTACGCGATATCCGTCCGGTATGGCCGCGATTGTTCGCACTTCGTGCAAGGGCCGGATCACGCCGCCGCTGTTCTCGAGCTCTTTCAGGTAAGTATGGTTCAGGGTGCGCTTGGTCGCGGTACCGCCGCCGCGCATCCACTTTACGAGTTCGCTGCGCACACCTCGCGGGCGCGGAGCGGCTTGGACTTGCGGTCCGCGTTCGGGCCAATCCATGGCGAGCGGGAGTCGAGACACAGTCGCGTTCATGCGGGAGGCGATGCTCTCCAGGGCAAGCGTCCTCGGGATCGGATGCGGGATTTCGCCGGGGCGAATCATTTCGGCCACACGCTGGTATTGCTTTGCCATGGCATTTCGCCGCAACGAGTCGGGCCAGCGATCGTCGAATACTTCCTTGGGGGCGGGGAGCGTAACGCCCGTATAGATGTGCGACCCCCCTCCGACGGCGTTGCCACTCAGAGAGAACAGGCCCCGCATGAGATGGTGGTCGACGATCCCCGGCTTTCGCCGGCTGTTCAGGAATCCGAGACGCCCCCGGCGAAGGTTTTCGTACGCCTGGGCCGTCATGCGCGGGCCGCGTTCCAGCACGATGACGCGCATTCCGGCGGCCGCGGCCCGCATTGCGACCACGGCCCCGCCGAATCCCGAACCTATCACCGCGAGATCGCAGTCCATGCTGCCTCCAACATCGTGACAGGCATCGGGCACCTGACAAGCCCGCCCCCGCGGTCACGATTGGCCTGACTCCCTTATACTCGCTGATGCCTGGGGCACGCGAGTCAGGCACTGGGAGTGTAGTACAGAATCATGGTGATCGACGTTCACTGCCATGTCGGGTTCAGCGCCCGCAGAGCTGTTGCGACAGTACCACGCTTTTCGTTCGAAGAGCAGGGGGCGACCGGACGGCCCGGCTATGACAGCTATTTCTCCCCTCGACTGCTCGGCCGACGGCAGTGGTGGTTTATGCGTAAGTGGCTGGGGATCGACACCGGCCTGGAATCCGGCGACGCGCTGGACGACGTGATCGCGGCCGTCAACGAGCATCACTGGTCGAAGATGTCCGGCGTGGATCGGCTCGTGCTGCTGGCATTCGACGAATACCACGATGATTCCGGGCGGGTGATCGGGCCGGCGGAGCGCGGCGCGAAATTCGGCAGCGATCTCTACGCCTCGAACACGTTGGTCCGGTCGATGTGTGCGGCCCGGCCGGATCGATATCTATTGGGCGGGTCGATCCATCCCTATCGCGTTCATGGCGATCGCGACGCCGTGACGCTCCTTGAAGAGTTGGCGGGTGCGGGTTGCGTCTTGATCAAGTGGCTGCCCATCCACCAAAACATCCGGATCAATGATTCCCGATCGGTGGCGTTCCTGCGGGCGGCGGCCCGACTCGGCATACCCCTGTTGATTCACTATGGGGGCGAAATGTCGTTGGGCCGGCAGCACATGGAGTTCGAAAGCCCCTTGCCTTTGCTCGATGTGTTGCGAACCCTTCGGGCCGAGGGGGCGATGCCGACGGTGATCGTGGCCCACGTGGCGACGCCTTCGTTTGCATGGCAACGGAGGACGGGTTTTGACGCCCTTGTCGAGGCGATGGTAGGGGAGTTCGGTGACGACGGGCTTTACGCCGACGTGTCGGCGTTGGCGGCGCCGTGCCGGACGGTTTGGCTACGCCGGCTTGCGGCCATGCCGCACGTGCATCGCAAGCTGGTTTGGGGTACGGACTTTCCGATTCCCGTCCTGATTCATCCGTTCCGCGGGATGCTCGACCGACGGACGCGTCGCGAGTTGCGATCGATCGAGTCATGGGTGGAGCGCGATCTGCGTTTGAAACGGGCCCTCGGATTCGATGAAGGCGTTTTCACGCGGGCCGCGGACATTCTCGGCGTGGCCGCTGGGCCCGAAGGCGTTGCCTGATGGGGTTCGAACGCGAACAATGTCGTATATGAAGCTCCCGGTCATCTGGCCCGACCTCAAGATTCAGCGTTTCGACTGTCATGGCTGCACGGAATGCTGTCGCGACTTGGTGGTGCACCTCACGCCGGAGGACCGTCGCAGGATCGACGAACAGAATTGGGCGGAAAAGTTGGATCGGCCGGCCTACGTTCGGCTCGGGCGGGCCTACGTTTTGAACCATGGCGCGGACCGCGCGTGTGTCTTTCTGACCGCGAAGGGGCGCTGCCGCATCCATTCGGATTTCGGCGCGACGGAGAAACCGCTTGCGTGCCGGATGTACCCGTTCACGATCGATCGGCACGGCAACGAGCTTCGGCCGGGTATTCGATTTGATTGTCCGAGCGTTGGGGCGAATCGAGGTTCGCCGATTGAAGAGCATCGGCCTGATGTCGGGCGGTTGGCGAGGCAATGGGCGGCCTTGCCGACGAATCAGCGCGCGACAAAGGGTGGCATCCGCTTGACCGAGAATCGCGTCGTGACTGAAGGGGAGCTCTCGGCTGTGTTGCAGCATTTCGATCGTTGGTTGCGGGCGGATTCGCTTTCCGTGACGCGGCGGTTGGCCGGATTGCTCGGCGTCCTGGACACGCTCGAGGCGGCGCGGCTCGAGGCGGTGCGCGAAGAGCGTCTGGATGAGCTTGTCGGCATGTTGATCGACGATTTGCCGAACGTCCTCCGGGAGCGGACGGCGGGCCATGTTGTCGCGACGACACCGCGGCAGATCAAGCTGTTTCGCCAGGCCGTGTTTGCCCGAGTGGAGCACGTGACGTTCGAGCAGGGGACGGCATCGTTCCTGAGACGATTGGCGGGACG
>JAPULF010000220.1 GCA_027295245.1 Planctomycetota bacterium | reverse complement strand
GACTTGCCCTCGGGATCCTCGGCGATGACGGTGATTTCCTGGCCCGGTCGCATGTCGTCGTTAACGCCCTCGATCGTGAAGATCTCGTCGCCCAGCAGACCGAGGGTCTCGCGGGTGTCGCCTTTCCTGAATTGCAGCGGCAGGACGCCCATCCCCACGAGATTGCTGCGGTGGATTCGCTCGTAGCTGACGGCGATCACCGCCCGGATGCCGAGTAGCAGGGTGCCCTTGGCGGCCCAGTCGCGCGACGAGCCGGTGCCATATTCCGCGCCCGCCAGCACGATCAGCGGCGTCTTGCTCTGCTTGTATCGCATCGCGGCTTGGTAGATCGTCATGGGGTCGCCGGTCGGCAGGTACTTGGTGAAGCCGCCCTCGGTGCCGGGTACGAGTTGGTTGCGAAGTCGGATGTTGGCGAACGTGCCGCGCGTCATCACCCGATCGTTGCCGCGCCGCGAGCCATAGCTGTTGAAGTCCTTCGGGGCCACGCCGTGTTCCTGCAGGAAACTCCCCGCGGGGCTCTCGGTCGCGATCGAGCCGGCCGGCGAAATGTGATCGGTCGTCACGGAGTCGCCGACCATGACCAGGACCCGGGCCCCGGCGATCGGCTCCAGCGGAGCGGGCTTTGGCGGGAGGTCGGTGAAGAAGGGCGGCTCCTGAATGTAGGTAGACTCGGCGTTCCAGTTGTAGACATCGGACTTCTTGGTCTCGATGCGGTTCCACTTCTTGTTGCCGTTCAGGACGTTGGCGTATTGTTCGCGGAACATCGCCGGCGAGAGGGACTTCCCCACGACGTCGGCGATTTCACCCTGTGTCGGCCAGATGTCCGCCAGGAATACCGACTTGCCGCCGAGGTCCTTGCCCAGGGGTTCGGCCTTGAGGTTGATATCCACGCGGCCGGCCAGGGCGTAGGCCACGACCAGCGGGGGAGACGCCAGATAGTTCGCCCGCGTCGAAGGGCTGATGCGACCCTCGTAGTTGCGATTGCCGCTGAGAACGGCGGCCACAACCAGGTCGCCTTCCTTGATGATCTTGTCGACCTTGTCGGACAGCGGACCGCTGTTTCCGATGCAGGTGGTGCAACCGTAGCCCACCGTGTGGAAGCCGAGCTTTTCGAGGTCGGACGTCAGGTCGGCATTGTCGAGATAGTCCGTGACGACCCGCGAGCCGGGGGCCAGGCTGGTCTTGACGTACGGCTTGACCTTGAGTCCGCGCTCGACCGCCTTTCGGGCCAGCAGGCCGGCGGCGACCATGACGTACGGATTGCTCGTATTCGTGCAGCTCGTGATCGCCGCGATCACCACGGCCCCGTGACCGACTTCGCAGGTGTTGCCGTTGTCCCGATAGGTCGCCGTCCTGCCGACGTGCTCGGGGCTGAGCGCAAAGCCGCGTTCCTTGACCGGCGCGGTCAGGGCGGTGGCGAAGGCATCCTTCATTTCGCTAAGACGGATGCGGTCCTGCGGACGCTTGGGGCCGGCCAGACTCGGCTCGACGGTCGAAAGCTCGAGAAGCAACCGGTCGGTGTATTCCGGTTCCGGGGCGCCGTCCACCCGAAACAGACACTGCTCCTTCGTGTAGCGCTCGACCAGGTCTATATCTTCGCGGTCACGGGCGGTCAGTTTGAGGTAGCGCAGCGTTTCCGCGTCCACCGGAAAGAACCCCATCGTGGCACCGTACTCCGGGGCCATGTTCGCGATTGTCGCCCGATCGGCGAGCGTCAACTCGCTCAGCCCGTCGCCAAAAAACTCGACGAACTTGCCGACCACGCCCCTCGAGCGAAGCTTCTGCGTGATAGTGAGAACCAGATCGGTCGCGGTCGTGCCTTCCGGCAGCCGGCCGATCAGTTTGAAGCCGACAACCTCCGGCGTCAGCATATAGACCGGCTGGCCGAGCATGACGGCCTCGGCCTCGATTCCGCCGACGCCCCAACCCAGCACCCCGAGCCCGTTGATCATGGTCGTATGGCTGTCGGTCCCCACCAGTGAATCGGGAATGGCGATCATCTTGCCGCCGATCTTCCGCCGCACCACGACACCCGCGAGGTATTCGAGATTCACCTGGTGGACGATGCCCGTCGCCGGCGGCACCACCCGAAAATCGGAAAACGTCTGTTGCCCCCAGCGGAGGAATTCGTAACGCTCGCCGTTTCGGGCGAACTCCATGTCGGCGTTGATGCCCAGGGCGTCGGCCGAACCGAACGCATCCACCTGCACCGAGTGATCGATCACCAGATCCACCGGAACCAGCGGGTTGATTCGCTTGGGGTCGCCGCCCAGACGAACCATCGCCGACCGCATCGCCGCCAGATCCACCACCGCGGGCACGCCCGTAAAGTCCTGAAGCAGCACCCGCGCGGGCATAAAGGGCAATTCCGTCTTGGCCGGGCACGCGGCGTCCCAATTCGCCAGAGACGCCACGTCATCCTCGCGCACGTTCCGACCGTCCGTCTGACGCAACAGGTTTTCGAGGAGGACCCGGATAGAAAACGGCAGCTTTTCTATCTCGCCGACGCCGGACTCGGCGAGTTTTTTGAGGCGGTAGAACTGAAGCGAACCCGACTTGGATTCGAGCGTGCCAAGCGTGCCGAACGGGTTGTCAATCGCGGTCGTGGTCATGTGGTTGGTCCTTCGATTACCCAGCGCCGCACCGCGCAAGGCCCGGAATGCCGGT
>JAPULF010000022.1 GCA_027295245.1 Planctomycetota bacterium | reverse complement strand
AACGCCGAGTGCATACGCTTGCGAAGGAGTTGAACGTCGCGAGCAAGGCGATCATCGAGAAATGCCGGGCCGAAGGCATCGAAGTGAAGAATCACATGCATGTGGTCACCGCCGGTCTGGAGGCGACCATTCGCGAGTGGTTCAGCGAGGGCAGTCACGACACGACCTTGGAGCAGGCCGAACGCGTCGATCTCGTGAAGGTGCGCAAGAAAGTGAAGCGCAAGGCGACGGTCGCCGCGACTTCGACGGAGGAAGCTGCCACCTCGACCGCCGTGCTCGAAGAACCGATGAAGGTTGCGCCACCGAAGGGTGTGTCTACCGAGGTCGATGCCGCGGACATCGGTGTGATCGTAGAACCGCCGGCCGTTTCCGTACCGACGGACGAGCCGGTGCAAGAACAGTCCGGTGATACGCGCGAGTTGGCGGCGGAAGTGGCAGAGACGCTGCCGCCGGCGTCGGGCCCGGCGATGGAGCCGGTGGCCGAGGCTCCGGCCGCAGCCACCGACAAACCGACTAAGCCCGTTGCGCCGAAAGAACCGGCCAAAACCGCGCCGATCAACATTCCGAAGCCCGCGAAGCTGCAAGGTCCACGGGTCGTGCGGATCGAGCGTCCCGAGGACGTGGCGCCGCCGCGCCGAATGTCGCGACCGCCTCGATCGACCACGGCGGAGACCGGACCGCCCCCGACGCCGACTGACGACGAACGCCGGGGCCCACGTCGAAGTCACGGTCGGACCACGGAAAAAGCGGCGGGAGCGGACGCCGCGACGGCAAGACGATCGCCGAGACGAAATGTCCGGGACCCGAGAACGGCGGCGTCCGAACAGTTGCGCGAATGGCGCGACCGTGACCTGATCGAGCGTCGCGAGCGGCTGGAACACGCGACCGGTCGAGGGATCGGAGGCTTGCGGGCCATCGAAGGTAAACAGGCTCGACGAAGCGGGCCGCGTACGCCCATCGAGCACGTCAAGGCGGACAAGATCGAGCTAACCGAGCCGGTCATGATCAAAGATCTGTCTCGCGAGGCGGGTATTACGGTCGCGGAGATCGTTCGGTATCTGGTTCAGGATCATGGGCAGATGGTGGGCATCAATTCGAGTCTCGACGCTGAAATGGCTCAACTTGTCGCGGCGGACTTCGGCATCGAATTGACGGTCAAGAAACAAACGACCGGTCTCGATCGGCTCGCCGTCGAACATGCGGCGATCGAACGGGAACACGCCGAACCGCGGCCGCCCGTTGTTACGGTGCTGGGTCACGTCGATCACGGTAAGACGAGTCTGCTGGATCAGATCCGGAAAACCGACGTTGCCGGGGGAGAAGCCGGTGGCATCACCCAGCACATCGGGGCGTACCAGGTGCGCACCGGCGATCATTTGGTGACATTCCTGGATACGCCGGGACACAAGGCGTTTACGGCGATGCGGGCCCGCGGCGCGAATATGACGGACGTGGTCGTGTTGGTGGTTGCGGCGGACGACGGCGTGATGCCGACGACGATCGAGGCAATCAACCATGCGAAGGCGGCCAAGGCGACGATCGTCGTGGCGCTCAACAAGATCGACCTGCCCCATGACATCAACAAGATATTCGCACAATTGACCGAGCAAGGGCTGACGCCGAGCGGTGAGTGGGGCGGCGAAACGGACGTCGTGAAGACATCGGCCGTGACGGGGGAAGGGATCGACGAGTTGCTGAGCCACCTGGCCGTGTTGAGCGAGGTGATGGATCTGAAGGCGGACTCGACGATACGGAGCCGCGGAACCGTTATCGAGGCGGAACGTAAAGAGGGACTGGGCAATGTCGTCCGGTTGCTCGTTCAGGAAGGCACGCTGAAGGCAGGCCAATTTTTGGTTTGCGGAGCGGCATACGGTCGAGCGCGGACGCTCAAGGACGACAAGGGAAAGACGATTCGCGCGGCTGGACCCTCCACGCCGGTGGAGGTTACGGGTTTGTCGGCGGGGGCGGCCGCGGGTGACGCCATGTTCGTGGTGCAGAACGCCCAGCAGGCGAAACAGCTGGGCGAAGAAGAAGCGGCCCGGCGGCGCGAGGAATCGCTGGTCCGGGCATCCAAGCCGACGGATCTGGAGTCGGTTCTGGCGACGGCGGCCGGCGAGGAGATTCCCGGACTCAGCGTGATCGTGAAGGCGGATGTGGCGGGGTCCGTGGACGTATTGAAGATGGCACTGTCGGAGTATCCACAGGATCGCATCAAACTGAATATTCTTCACGCCGGCGTCGGCGCGGTTTCGGAGTCGGACGTAGTCCTTGCGCAGGCGAGCGGATCGTTGATCATTGCGTTCCACGTCATTGCCGATCAGGCAATCCAGCGGATCGCCGATAATGCCGGGGTTTCGATCCGGACGTACAGGGTGATTTACGCGGTCATCGACGACATTCGCAAGGCCCTGGAAGATCGGCTTCCGCCGGAAGAGCGGATTGAAGCCCGCGGACGCGCGGAAGTGCGAGAGGTCTTCTCGATTTCGAAGGTGGGCCGCATCGCCGGTTGCCTGGTTCGGGACGGACTGATCGCGCGAAACCACATCGTACGCGTGGTTCGGGACGGCGTCATAGTGAAAGACAAGGCGCCGATCGAATCGCTTCGCCGGTTCAAGGACGATGCCAAGGAGATCAAGTCGGGTCTGGAGTGTGGTATTCGCGTCAAGCGGTTTGATGATTTGAAGCCTGGAGACATAATCGAGTCGTATGAAGTCGTGGAAGTGGCCCAGACGCTCGAGTGAGGACTTGCGTACGAGAGATGGGCACGCAATAGGATGGTGGTCGGCGTCTTGCACATCTCGGTGGTGATACCGGGGGCGATGTCGTTGAAGGACAAGCGTCGCGTGATCAAGAGTCTGAAGGATCGCCTCGGGGGGCGACACAACGTCTCGATTGCGGAAGTGGATGATCTCGACAAACACCGTCGAGCCGGACTTGCCATCGCCATGGTTTCGAACAATCGTCGGTTCACCGACAGTTGTCTCTCGAAAATAGTGAACGAAATCCGTGCGGAGCGAAATCTGTCCCTTTTGGACTATCAAATCGAATTGTTTTGACGATTCGGAGACCGGGTGTTCGATGGCGTATCGAATGGAACGATTGGCGGCTGTGACGCGCGAGGTTGTGAGCGACGCAATCTCGAACCGGCTTTCCGATCCGCGAATCAGCCGTTTCACGAGTGTGACGCGCGTGCATGTGTCGAAAGACCTCCTGATCGCGGACATCTATGTGAGTGTGATGGGTTCGGACAGCCAGGCCCGGACAACGATGAAGGGGCTCGAAAGCGCCCGCGGTCTCATTCAAACTCGACTTGCACGGCAATTGAGTATCCGTCAGTGCCCGGAACTGCGCTTTCATCTGGACAAGGGGCTGAAGATTGGTAACGAGACGATTCAAGAGCTTGACAGGGTGATGTCGGAATCGCGTGAAGCCGAGGAGGCGATGCCGGGTTGCGGTCCGGAAAATTCGCCGGACGCACCAGGCGACACGTCCGACCGGCACGAACCGGAGTGACTTCATGAGAAATGCGGCGCAATACGCCCGACGGGTGAAACGCCTGTTCACGACGATCAAACGGGACGGAGGCAAGCCGAAGACGTTGCGTGCCGATGACCCGATGGAGCAGTTGATGCGCGGGATTCTGAGCCGGACGGCGTCGGAGACACGCGCGAATTCGGCGTGGGGAAGGCTGCGCAATGCAACAGTCGATCTCAACGAGATTCGCGTGACGCCGGTTTCCGAGCTGGTCGTGATGTTGGGTCGGGATTACCCCCAGGCCCGGTCCGTCGCGGAGGCGATTTCCAGGGCCCTCAATTCGGTATTTAATCACCGGCACGAATTGGACCTCGGATTTCTGAGTTCCATGAGCCGTACCTTGGCGGAGAGTTTTCTAAAAGGACTGGACGGAGTCGACGAGCACGCCCAGGCGGCGGTCGTTCTGCTTTCGTTGGGGGCCCATGCCATTCCCGTCGATGACAACATGCTCCTCTATCTGCGCAAGGGGGAGTACATACCGGAGACGGCGACCCGCGGCGAGGTACAGTCGTTTCTCGAGCGTCAAATCAAGGCACGAGACGGGATCACGTTCTACGCATTGCTGAAGCGCTTTGCAGCGACACATGCTCCGCGGCCGGCGGCGGGCGACGGTGCCGGTCCGAAGAAGTCCCCGACCGCGAAGAAGAGCACGCAGTCCGGCACGGCCAGAAAGAAGTCGGCTCGTACATCAGTGCGGAGCCGACCAAAGACATCGCGGTCGCGGGCGGCGAAGGCGACCCGGAAGCGCGTTTCCTCAACGCGCTCAAAAATGGCGGCAAAGAAACGCCGTAGGCGGTAGGACGAAATGGCAAACACGGATGTTTTCGGTACGACTTCGGTGTCCGGCTTCTGGAGTCTGCGGCAGATAACCTCCGGCCGGTTTGCGTATTCGAAGGCTCGAACCCGACGGTGTCCGGTCGCGCGGCTCAAATGGCCGGGTGTCTGTGTCGCGACGCTGCTTTCGGTGAATTCGTGCGTGGCGCCGTCGGTGACATCCGGCGAAAAAACCGATTCAACACCAGGGGCGGCATACGACCCCGCGCGGGCATTTGTGTCCCTCGATGTGATCGAGCCGCGCCCGATTCCCGCGGTAACGTCGAAGATGGTGGAACACGTGCCGCCCGCGCCGGCGGCTCGCTATCTTCGACAGGGTCGCCGGAACTTCGAGGAGCGTCTGTGGACGGGTGCGATCACCGCGTTGGAAAAGGCCCTCAAGCTGGATCCGCAGTTGGTCGAGGCCCGGATACTCCTGGCCCGTGCGGCCTTGCGGCAGGGCAACCACGATTGGGCGGAAAGCCACCTGCGGGAGGCGTTGGGGCAGCGTCCGAACGACGTCGCGGTTAACCAACTGCTATGTGATATCGCGTGGCGGGCCAATCATTCCGGAGAGGCAATTCGGTTCTTCAGACTTGCCTTGATGTCAGGCGATGCTGGGGAGGTGCGTCCTGAAACGGTCCTGGCGCACTTGTCATTGGCGATGGCGTTGCGCAAGGAAGGATACCTTTCGGCTTCGATCGGCCAGCTCGAGGCATACCTCGCCGCTGTCAGCGATCCGACGGAGGCCATGTCGCGGCACGAAGAGCTGAAAGAGGTCATGGTGCTCTATCGCGGAACGGCTGCGGGGCTGCAGGGCGAAATCCACTCGCAGTTGGGTCAGCATGAGGAAGCGGTTCTGGCCTATCGACGGGCTTCCGAGGAGGTGCCGGGAGACTTCGCGGTGAAGGATCGCCTGGCCCGGTCGCTTGCGAAGGCGGGCCACTCGGAGGAGGCGCTGGGCGTGGTACACGAGCTGTTGGCGAATTCGCGCTCGCAGGTCGACGGTCTTCAGTTGTTGCGCGACGTTTGTACACTTTTGGGTGATGCCGATCGATTCGACGCAGAAATCGCGCGGCTCGCCACCGAGGCGACCAATCCCGTCTTGCAGCGCCGGTTGGCTCGCGTTCTGGAGGAGCGCGGTAAGACGGAGGCGGCAATCAGCGTGCTCGAGCGCCTGACCAAGCGGGATCCGGCACAGCGCGACGCCGCGATCCAACTGGCCGGTTTGTACCTCGAGAGCCGGAGATTGGATGACTTTTTGGAAGCGGCCGGGCGCGTTGCGCTCGACGACGGCGAACCGAGCGATCGGGCCGACGCGCTTCTGACGGAGACGGGGTCGAATGCCGGATTGCGGAACAGCCTCTTGGTTGCCGCGGAGCAATGGTCCG
>JAPULF010000219.1 GCA_027295245.1 Planctomycetota bacterium | reverse complement strand
CGCGAGGGCGCCGACGCCCGCGCTGGTGGCCAGGGCGCCGAACGCGTTGGCCAGGACACCCGTCGCCAGGGGCCACGTCAGGGCTCCCACCGGGCCGGTTGCGGCCACCAGAACGATCATCCCGGCGATGGTCGTTCCGCCGACGGCTCCCACCAGGTGCGGCGACACACCCTTGCACTCCGATTCCACTTTCAGGTTCCAGGTGTCGAGCGCGGCATCCAGATTCGAGACCCTTTCGCGGATTCGAGATCGATGTCGCTCCGTCAGATCGGCATCTGGGGCGTGGAGGTCCATCGAAACCCAGCGGCGCACCTCTTCCCAAAAATCGCTGTGCTCTTCGGCCTCGCGGATTGCGGCGCTCTGCCGGGAACAACTGGATGCGAACAGATCCCACCCGTTTGATTGGCGGTCGTCGGTGTCCGACGAATCGCCGTTGGGTTCGCCGGCGTCGCCGGCCAGGAGGGTCCCGACGACCGGCACGTATCGCCGTAGGGTGAGTCGAATCCGGTCGGCCTGGCGTTGAACCCATTCGCGCGTCTCGGTGATTCGGAGGATGCGTGAGACGGCATCCAGATGGCGCCTTTCGGCATGGGTCATGAGCCTCATCAAACACTTGGAGGTCGACGGCAGGGCGCGATTGGCTGCGTGGTGAAGGGCGTCCTTCAGTTGACCCAGTCTGGCGGCTCGCTCGGTGTTGTTGTTCACCACGACCGTCGCGGCACTTCCGAGAAACCGCAACAGCGGCTTGTTTCGATCGAGTCCGCCGGCATTGATCGGCTCCAGCAGCCCGGAAAACGTCTCCGGCGGAAACGTACAGAATCCCCGGCCCCGCCGAAACTCGAGCACCCAGTGGTTGCTGGCCTCCAGCCGTCGCGCCTGTCCCTCCAATCGATCACGGTCTTCTTCCGACAATTGTCCTTCGCGGGCGCGATTGAACAGGACGAAGCGTTCCTGCCCGAATCGGACCGACAGATCGTGAAGGCGGCCGATCGTCTGGCGGTCGAACCATCGCTCGTGGTCAACCAGGACGATCAGCCGATCGAACCAGGGCAAGGTCGACAGGGCGATGTCGCCCTCCGCTCGGGCGGGCTCCGAGGTCAGATCGGGCATGTCGCACAAGGCCACGTTTCGCAGGGCGTCGACGTTGTGATAGACAATATGCACCGCGCTCGGTTGTCCCGAAATATTGTCGTCGAGTCCGGTTTGCAGGTGCGTGAAGGTTGGAAACAACAAGCCCGAGTCCAGGAATTTGGCGGCGGCATCGCGGCAGTCATCGTGAATCGCGACGATCGGCCCTCGGGTCGAATGGCCGCGGGCCGTCACGCGGCTGGCCATTCGTCCGCCGAGCAGGTTGTTGAACACCGTGCTCTTTCCGGACGACGCCCCGCCGATGATCGCGACCAGCGACAGTTTCACGGGTCGGCCTCCGTCGGACGGGGGCGGTTCGTTCAGATCGCGTAGAAATCGAAGGGCAAGGGCGGCTTGCTGGGATTGCCGGCTCCATTGCAACCTGTATGTCTCGGTCAACGATGCACCGCGATCCGCGATGCAGGTGAGGGCGGCGGATAATTCCATTGCATGCACTTTCACGTTCCGAATCGCCCTTTAGTGTATCGCAAAGCGCGGACTCCATCCCCGGCCCCGGGTAATTGGATAACGGCGGATGAATATTCCGAGAAATGTGCATGCTGCGTTCGTCAACCATGCAGGAGCCCGTTGACGACCCGGTCGGCGTGCCGATACGCTGCAAGGCGATCGTCTCCTGTGGGTCCAGTGGAACAACGCATGACGAGTTCGATTGCTGTTACGGGGTGTGGGTGGGTCAGCCCGCGGGGTATCGGCCGGGTGGGAGCGCTGCTCTCGTCTTGGGCGGCCGACGAGCCGACCGGGTTCACGTCCGAACTGTTCGCAAAGGCGTCGGTCGATCCGGACGCGGAGCGCGACATCGGACCGCACGGCGGACCCGGTAGAAGGCTGACTTCGGCGGCGCTCGCGGCGGCCCGGGCGGCGCTGGCGGAATCGGGACTGGATCGATCCTCGATGGGCGACCGCGTGGGCGTCCACTTGGGCACGGCCTTCGGGGGGCATGTGGGCATGGTTGCGTTCGGCCGGGAGATCGCCAACGCAGGGGCGCGATTCGTATCGCCGCTCGTTTTCCCGGAAACGGTCGGAAACTTCGCGGCATCGAGTATTGCGCGGCTGCTCGACGTTCGGGGTCCGAACCAGACGGTTTGCGCGGGGAGCGACTCGGGTCTCGCAACGATATCGGAATCTTGCAGGCTGCTGGCCATAGGTTGCGTGGACGCGATGATCGCGGTGGGCGCGGATGTCCTGGTGGACGAGTTGGCGTCGGCGCTTGCCCGACAGGACGCTGGCGTGGAAGCGGCTCGCTCGATTTCGGGCGCTCGATTTTCGGAAGGGGCCTGCGGCTTTGTCCTCGAACGAATCGAGGACGCCACAAAACGCGGCGCCGCGATTCTCGCAGTCTTGCGCCGTTCGACCGCAAGCGACGACGGCGCGTCGGTTTCGGCGGTTTCGTGTCGCGGTGTGGGAACGGCGACAGGCCGAGCGCTTCTGCAAGAACAACTCGCAAGTCTCGCGTCGATACCGAACAAGGCGCCCCTGATCGCCGCGGACGTTGTTTGGGGAGAGTCCTTCGGCATGGGGAGCGCCGCGCAGATCGCGCTGGCGGTCGCGGCGTTTGACGGTCATTCACTGCCCATTGTGGACTTGCGAGCCGGCGCGGTAGTCGCGGGTTCGTTCGAGTCGCTTTCGGAGAAACCCGCCGAAATACTCGCCATCGGTGGGCGATCGGAGAGCCCGTCGATCTTGATCCGGGTCACGCAATTTTCACCGACTTGAGCACGACGGCCGCGTCGTGTCCCGTGAAGCCTGTCGCGACCTTGAGCGCCGTTCGGCACGGCAGGTCGGCCGTCCGGCGGGCGGTCACTTCGGTCACGGGTAGTCTGGCGCGCCCGAGTGCCTTCGCGAGTATGGCCAAATCGACGATTGCACTCGCGCCAAGCATGTGTCCGGTCAATCCCTTGAATCCGACAACGATCGGTTCTTCTTCGCGTTCCATCGCTCTGTTAATGCAATCCAACTCGTATTCGTCGGACACGCCGGTCGCGGCGCCGTGGGCCACGGTCAAATCGACGGAGCTTGCAGGGGTGTCCGCGAACTGCAGGGCGGTTCGGATGACGCCTTGCAACCTGCGGTCGCGCACGTTGGGTAGGGTCTGGTGCCAACTCTGCTGGGCGAATGCCGCGGGAAACACCTCGCAAAGCACATCGGCGCCGCGCGCCACCGCGGAGGTGTTTGACTCCAGCAGCAAGGCGGCAGCCCCCTCCCCGACGATGAATCCCGTAGCGGGTTTGACATAGGGACGCACGTCTCCCGTGCCGGAGTAGAACCCCTGGCGTCCGAAATATGCCAGCCGAACACCGGTCTCAAAATGCTCTCCTCCGGCGACGAACATGGCCTCGGCCCGGCCGTCTCGAATCATGCCGGCGGCCAGGTCGAGGGCGTGCAATCCGGACGAACATGCATTGCTGACACAGGTTGTGAAGCCGTGCAGCTTGAAACACTTGCCGACGACATGTGTCATTACGAATGCCTGGGTACGGTAGAATGCCTCGCCGAGTCGTTCTATCAAGGAAGTCATTTCGACCGGTGCGCCGCCCGCCAGGCCCTCGAATAACGTCGCGACGGTCCTCTCCATTCCCGGAGCCTCGAACGACAGGATCGCACCTAGCGTGTTGTCATTCGTCGGAAAGGCATAGCCGGAATGCGAAAGCGCTTCTT
>JAPULF010000218.1 GCA_027295245.1 Planctomycetota bacterium | reverse complement strand
CCGCGTCTTATAGCATAGATGCGGATTGTCTGCGACGGGACGGGCGTAGTCGAGCGTGGGCGACGGCCCGGCTTTACCGTCGTTGCGGCGGTGGCTATTATCCGGCACGGGCGCCGGTTCTCTCCGTATTTGTTGGTCTTGGTGCCGGCGCTCCCCGGCAATGATGCGGGTACCGTTTTCTCGGGAGTGTTGCATGCTTTCTGAACAAGAGATTCAATCTCGGATTGAGGCCCTGTCGGGCTGGGAACGGGCCGAGGTGGGCGGCAAGCCCGGCATCGCCAAGACGTTTCAGCGGACGAACTTCATGGACGGCCTGGGCTTCGTCGGGCGCATGGCCGAGTTGGCCGAGAAGGCCAATCACCATCCCGACGTGCTGCTGACGTACCCGCGGGTTACCGTTTCTTTGACCACACATGATGCTGGCGGATTGACCGAGAAGGACTTCGGGTTGGCGCAACAGATCGACGAGGTTGTTTAGACATGGGAGCAGGCACCCAAGAGCGGCCGGAGGCCCAATCGAACGAATCCGAGTCGGGGCCGACTGAGATCACAAATGCCCGCGTGCTCGTCACGGGGGGGACGGGCTTCGTCGGCCGGAGCGTTGTTCGAGAGCTTGTTGCGCGCGGATACACCGCGGCCTGCGTGGTTCGGGATGCCGGGCGGTTTAGATCGCAGGTATCGGATTTGCCGGATGACCGCGTCCACGCGGTGGGCGGTGATTTGTTCGGCGACGGCGTGCTCGAGCAGGCGGCCGAGGGCGTCGCCGCGGTGGTCCATCTGGTCGGAATCATCCAGGAGCGGCCGCTACGGGGACAGACGTTCGAACGGATCCACGTCGAGGGTACGGCGCGGGTCTTGGAGGCGTGCAAGGCGGCCGGTGTCGGACGGATTATTCATATGTCGGCGCTGGGAGCGCGGCTGCACGCCCCGAGCGAATACCACCGAACAAAGTGGACGGCGGAGTCGCGGGTGCGCGAGAGCGGCATGGATTGGACGGTTTTCCGGCCGAGCATCATTCACGGTTATGACGGCGAGTTCATGCAGATGATGCGTGCGTTCGTGTGCGATATGACGGTCAAGTCATTCGGTTTTCTGCCGGCGCCGTTTCCGGTCATACCGTACTTCGGCACGGGGCAATACAGATTGCAGCCGGTGTCGGTCCGCGACGTGGCCCATTGTTTCGTGGCGTCCTTGAGCAAGCCCGAGACGATCGGGCAGAGCTACGGGCTGGGCGGGCCCGAGATGATCACGTGGAAGGAACTGTACCGGATTTGCCGGGACACCATCCCAGGGGCGAAACGGTGGAAACCCATCGTGGGCCAGCCGGTTTGGGCCGCGAAACTGATGGCCCGGACGTTGATGAAGTTGCCGGTGCTGCCGTTCTCGATGCGATTCAACGTCGGGCAGGTCGACATGTCGCAGGAAGACTCGGTGTGCGACATCGAGCCCGTTGAGAAGGCATTCGGAATTAAGCTTCGGGACTTTCGGCGGGAGCTTAATGAATACGCGAAACGAATCGAGTAGCGGCGCGTTGTTGAGCGCCCTTGCACAGGATGAATCCGTTGAACGATGTTGATTTTCTCAGCGTGGTCTTGCGGTGGTTTCACATTGTCGGGGCGGTTGTTGCGGTGGGCGGGGCCGTGTTCATTCGCTTTGTCTTGCTGCCTTCGGCGGCATCGCTGCCGGAGGAGCCACGGAAGAAATTCCGCGCGGAGGTGAGCCGGAGGTACGCCAAACTGTACATGGCGTCGTTGGGAATCCTGTTCATTACGGGGTTTGCCAATTACTTCATGTACGCGATGCCGCGGCACCAGGGGCAGGGGGCGTATCACGGCGTTATCGGCGTTAAGATCATGCTCGCCATTGGGGTTGCATTCATCGGCAGCGCCCTGGTCGGCCGGGCCGCGGCCTTCGAGGGTATTCGCAAGCGGGCCCCGTATTGGCTCGCGATCAATATTCTGCTGGCCTTCGTGATCTTCGCCCTGGCCGGGATTGCGCGGCAGATTCCGGATTCCATCGGGCCGTGAATCCTCCACGTTTCGGTGTGGGCTCGATCTATACTGTTGCATCGTGAACACCGAACGAGAATTTGTTTCCGAGTCGATCCTGCCGGATGCCGGTACGCACGACGCCTCGGCCATGGCCCGCGGCCAGGCGGGCCTGCCGACCGGTTTCACGTGGCGCGAGAGGCACTACGCGATCATCGAGACGCTCTCGGAATGGAAGGCGAGCGAAGCCGAGAACCATGCGGCCGGGGAGCGCTACTATCGCAAGCATTTCTGGAAGGTCCGCGTCGAGACCGGCGAAACGATGACGCTCTACGCCTTGCGCCAAGTCAAGGCCGGTGAGAACCCCAAGCGGCGGTGGTGGCTCTATACGATCGAGTCGTGACGAGCCAGGTCGGGAGTCCTTTCGACTCATGCCGTGAACCCACCGGACCCGGAGCAGACCAGGCCCGCGCCGGTTACGGTACAAGCAGAATAACGAACGCCGGAATGTCCAGGCCGTTGACGGCGAGGTCGCCGTTGAGGTCCGTGCGGCAAGGGTCGTTGCCCGCCAGAAGCTGGACGATGAAGTCCGGCAGGTCGGCCATGTCCACCGTGCCACTGCAATCCATGTCGCCGGCCAGGATGCCGGGACAGGGCCCACCCTCGCATTCG
>JAPULF010000217.1 GCA_027295245.1 Planctomycetota bacterium | reverse complement strand
AACGGTACGCTGATTGATCCCGGGCTGGGACCGATCAATTCGGTTCCGCATGCGCTTGCCGGCAGCAGCGGGCTGGTTGATTACGTGCCCGATGTCTGGACCGGCGGCGGCGACGGTTTCCAGTTCGATGTCAACGACGGCGGCGTACCGCCGGACGGCGGGAACTCCAATACGGCCACGGTCTCGATCACGATCGGCAATGCGCAGACGATATTCAGCTTCAACATGGACGTCGATCCGGGCTGGACCACCGAGGGCCAGTGGGAGTACGGCCGGCCGTTGGGCGGCGGCAGCCACGACGGCGATCCCACCTCCGGCTTCACGGGCGCCAAAGTCTACGGCTACAACCTGGCCGGCGACTACCCGAACGACCTGCCGCCGACGCACCTGACGACCACGGTGCTGGATTGCAGCAACCTGTTGCACGCGGAAGTGCAATTCCAGCGATGGCTGGGCGTGGCGTGGGTCAATTTCGACCACGCAACGCTCTCGGCGTCGAACGACGGGAATACGTGGGTGATCGTGTGGGATCACGACGGTGGGGCGATCAGCGATACGGAGTGGCTTGCGCAGTCGTTCGATATATCCGGGGTGGCCGACGGGGAGCCCACGGTGTTCCTGCGGTGGACGATGGGTCCGACGGACGACTTCGTGACGTATCCGGGCTGGAATATCGACGATGTCGAGATTCGGGGCGTGATCGTGCATTCGTGCGCGGGGGCTGTGATCGGTGACGTGAATCTGGACGGTCTGCCGGACGGACTGGACATCGGGCCGTGGATCGACGTGGTGATGGCTCCGGGGGGCGCAACGCTGGCACAGTCGTGCGGAGCGGATGCGAATGTCGACGGCGGGATCGACATGGCGGACCTTCCGGGGTTTGTCGCGGCGCTGTTGAGCGGCGGGCTGTAGTTGGGTGCCGGCTTTGCCGGGGCCGTAGTTGACTCGGTGCGAAACCCCTCGCAAACAGCCGCGCACACCGCCGGCGAGTTACCGAATGGCACCCTCGAGCGCGTTGTCAGGTGCGCTTGAACTGACGTTCCAGATCGCGGGTAGTCAGTTGCAGTGTGGTGGGGCGACCGTGCGGGCAGTTGGAGGACTTTTCGACGAGGTGGCGCTGGGCGAGGAGGGCCCGGATCTCCTCGGAGGAGAGGGGGTCTCCGGCCTTGACCGCGGCCTTGCAGGCCATCATGTCGAGCACGCCGTGGATGAGCGTCTCCCCGGACTCGGTTCCGCTTGTCTCGACGAGCTTGTCGAGCATATCCGAGACGAATGTTTCTACTTCCAGCGATGCCAGGAGGACCGGAAAGGTCTGGACCGCGACGGCGTTCGGGCCGAACCGCTCGATCTCGATGCCCAGGCGGTCGAGCACGTCCTTGTGGCGCTCCACGGCACGGGTCTGTTCCGCGGAAACGCTCAGGGTATGCGGGATCAATAGACGCTGGGATTCCAAGGGTCCGGCGAGGATACGGGTTCGGAATTTCTCGTAGAGGATCCGTTCGTGGAGTGCGTGTTGATCGATGATCAGCATGCCCTCTTCGGTCTGGGCGACGAGATAGGTGTTGTGGATTTGTATGGCCGCCGGCGATTCAGGTTGTGGGGTTGGCCGGTCCGCCGCAGGGTCGACCGATTGTTCGGACTGCCCGGACTCGAGACGGGACTCGGCTGCAGCGGGCTGTGCCGGGGCTTCACCGGATGACGCAGATGGAATGTCATCCCGAACTCGGTTCGCGGGTTCGACCTGGCCGCTTTCGTGGACGCGGGGGTTGGCGTCCTTGAACGCGTCCGGTCTGGCGAAGGTGGGGGCGAGCGTCGGGCGCACGTTTCGGGTGTCGAATCTGGACGGCTCAAATCCGAGGCGGGGTTGTGTGGGGTCAACCGATTTCAGGTAGTCGGCCAAGGCCCGGCGGGTGGCTTGTTTGTGGGAGTCTTCGTTCGGGTCGGCGGCGGGGTACGCCACCGTGGTCCGAAGCGTGGGGGTCAAGTCGTGACTGAGGAGAGTCTCGCGGAGGGCGGCGAGGATCTGGGACTGAACGAGGCCCGCGTCGCGCCAGCGGACTTCGATCTTGGTGGGGTGGACGTTGACATCGACCCGGTCCGGGGCGGTGGTCAGGAAGATGAACACGACGGGGAATCGGCCGTTTTCGATGAGACCGCGGAAGGCCTCGCGAACGGCGAATCCGATGCGGCGATCGGAGATGTAGCGACCGTTCAGGAAGAGATACTGCCACTTGGTGGATGTCCGAGAGTTGGCGGGCGGGGCAATAAGGGCCTGAATGTCGAGGTCGCGTTCGTCGCGTTTGATTGCCAGGAGGCACTCGGCGAGTTCCTGGCCGTAGAAGTCCGCGATCCGGGCCCGTCGATCGGTCGTGACGGGTAGGTTTCGGGTGTTTCGGCCGTTGTGGGTGGCGGTGAATGCGATATCGGGGTGGGCCAGGGCGAGCCGGGCGAGCTGCTCAGTGGCGTGGGCGTGCTCGGTGGAGGCGTGTCGGAGAAACTTCCGCCGGGCTGGTACGTTGTAAAAGAGGTTCCGGACCTCGACGGTCGTGCCGATGGGCGCGGCGCAGGGTTTCGGCGGCGCGGTTTCGCCGCCCTGCGAGACGATTTCGTGGGCCTCGGGGCGGTCGGCCCGCCGGGTGCAGATTCGCAGGTGACTGACCGCGGCGATCGACGCCAGGGCCTCTCCGCGAAAGCCCAGCGAGCGAACGTTGAACAGGTCTTCGGCGGTGGACAGCTTGCTGGTGGCGTGCGGAGCGACGGCCAGGGGCAGTTCGTCGGGTTGAATGCCGGCGCCGTTGTCGGTGACGCGGACGAGCTTGGCCCCGCCGTCCTCTATGGCGATGTCGATGCGGGTTGCGCCGGCATCGATGGCGTTTTCGAGAAGTTCCTTGAGGACGGAGGCGGGGCGCTCGATGACCTCGCCGGCGGCGATCTTGTTGACGATGTCGGGATCGAGCTTGTGGATAGCGGGCATCGGCGTCCGTGCGTACGGGTCATGTTTTGTCCGAGCGGATGGCGATTAGCATGCCGTCGTCGGCCTCGGGATCGAACGGCGGAGTATAACGGTTTCGGCCGGCGAACGGTCAACGCGGGGCCGGTCCGAGGCAGGCGCGGACCTATTGGAGAATCAGGATGCAGAAGCGCTTGATGATCGCCACGGCTGTGATTTGTGCGACTGCGGTTCTCGCTCGGGCCGGCGACGGGCCGGGCGACGCGTTGAAGATTATCGCCGGGCCCCTGTTCGCGGTGGTTGAACCGAACACGCTGCGTGTTTGGGTGCAAACGAGCGAGCCGGCCGAGATTCAGTGTTCGATAACGTCCGTTGGACAAACCAATCGCACGGGCGAATCCGAGGATGGTTCACGGGGATCCGTACGGTTCGCAACGCACGGGGATTCCCATGCCACGGGGGCGGCCGCGCATCGAATTCAACCCGGCGGGGAATACGACGTGGTGCTCCGCGAAGCCGGGGCGGGGGATCGCCCGGTTCTGGCCCGCGGCCGTGTGAAGGCCCCGCCGAAACAAGGGCAGTCGGGCGAATACACCATCGCCTTCGGATCGTGCGTCCACACCAAGCGTTATCCGACACAATCCATTTGGAACGTCGTCGCGGCGGTCAAGCCCGACTGTTTTCTGTTTATTGGGGACAACGTGTACCTGCCGAACGGGCGGCGGAGCTTTCCGAAAACACGCCCGGAGGTCGAGGCGCTGTATCGCAAGTACTACGATCGGCAGTGTCGGGTCGCGGAATTACAGCCGGTGCTCAGGTCCACGATTTCATACGCCATCTGGGACGATCATGACTACGGGACGAACAATTCGGATCGTACGTGGAAATGGAACGATGTCGCCTTGCAGGTGCTGGGCGAGTACTTTCCGAACCGCTACGGGCTGCCGGACGCCCGGGGCTGCTTTTTCCGCTTCAGTTGGGGAGACCTGGACTTTTTCATGCTGGATGACCGGACGTTTCGCGATCCCAACAGGGACCCGAACCGCAAGACGCTTCTCGGCGCGAAACAGCTTGCCTGGCTGAAGCAGGGACTGACGGCGTCTGATGCGACGTTCAAGATCATTGCCTGCGGCAACCAGATGTTGTCGGCGACGGGCGATCAGGAGGGCTGGGGGGTGGACTTTCCGGCGGAGCGCGACGCG
>JAPULF010000216.1 GCA_027295245.1 Planctomycetota bacterium | reverse complement strand
ATTTCGGCGGGCGGCGACGCGCAGAAAAATATGGAAGGTGCCGCCGTGGCAGGAGCACCTTCCATTCTCGTTTCAGTCTTCTTCGAGAAGACCTAGCCGGCCTTGCGTCTCGCGAAACTCACTTGGTGCGAGCTGCGCCGGCACCTTTTGGTGGCTGGTACTATCTCTTCTTTCTGCGCTTGGCCTTCTTCTTGGTGGCCTTCTTCTTGGTGGCCTTCTTCTTGCCACCCTTCTTCTTGGCCTTCTTCTTGGTGGCCTTCTTCTTGCCACCCTTCTTCTTGGCCTTCTTCTTAACGGCCTTCTTCTTGCGTTTCGCCATGAGTATCACCTCCCTTCAAAGCGATCAACGATAAAGTGTTACAGTGGGTCCAAAGGTTGTCAACAAAATTTTGGCCCAGACGACATAATTTGTTTTCGGATGATTTCAAGAGATTCATGATCGAATCTCACTCTCGTCACAGCAATCGGCGCGCCTCATGATCCGTCCGCACGCATGCATTTTTGATCTCGATGGAACGCTCGTTGATTCGTTGCGAGATATTGCAACCGCCCTCAACAGCGCGCTTGACGACCTCAATCTTCCTCGCGTTGACCTCCGATCGGTGCGCGATTGGGTGGGCGACGGGCTGCCGGCGCTTTGCCGGCGCGCTCAGCCGCGCGCCGACGAAACGACCGTGAAGCGGCTGGTCGAATGCGCTGCCAGACACTATCGAAACCACTGTGTGGACCACACCCGGCCGTATCCCAACATATTGGCAATGCTGAAGTTACTGCGATCCAAGGGGCTCCCCTTGGCGGTCATTTCAAACAAGCCGCACGACCTGGTCGAACTCACTCTGCGCGGTCTGGGGATGATGCAATACTTCGAGGAAGCGCGTGGCTTTGTTGACGAGCGCGAAAAAAAACCGTGCCCGAAACACGCCATTCAAGTCGCGTCGAACTTCGAATGCGCGCCGCGGCTCGTGTGTCTTATCGGCGATTCACCGGTCGACATTCGGACCGCGCGAAACGCCGGAATGATCGCGGTCGCGGTCGCTTGGGGATTTCGAAAAATTGGTGAACTCGAGGCCGAGCGACCAGATTTTTTGGTCCACTCGCCCGATGAAATCATTTCGCTCTTCGATTGACCGGTCCGCCCTTGGCGCATTTCGCATCGAGACCGATAAGCACACGCGCATCGAACACCGGTCCTTCCGTGCAGCACAATGCGTAGCGCCAACCGAGCGTCGATGTCTCTTCCCGAACGCGCACCACGCACGATTGACAGGTCCCCATCCCGCAACCCATCACGCGCTCCATCGCCAATTCGCACGGCACGCCGCGCTTCCGACAAATCACGCCGACGGCGCTCATCATGGCCTCCGGTCCACACGCAAAGACACGAAGTTGTTCCGGTCCGCGAAGATCGCGTAGACGCGCCTCCAACACGCTCGTCACTTGGCCGGGCAGTCCGCACGAACCGTCATCCGTCGTGACCGACGAGGGCGCCGAGTGTTTCGAGAATTCCTCCACGCAGAAGGTCGGTTGACCGTCGGCCCGCGGCTCCTCGTGGAGCCGTACGGGGAGCAATTCCCGCGTTCGAGCGCCGACGATCGACTCGCATTTGAGCCCGTGTTTGCAGAGCTTTTCGGCCAACCAGCGAATCGGCGGCAGTCCGACACCGCCGGCGATCAACACGGAGTCCTGCTCTTTCTCAGGAATCGAAAACGCGCGGCCGAGCGGGCCGAGCAAGTCAACCTCGTCACCCGGTTTGAGGGCGTTCATCCATGCCGTGGCGGGACCGACCACCCGACCCACGATCTCGATCCGGCACTCGTTTTCAAGACGGGTCAGGCCCGCGACGCTGAAGGGACGTCTCAGCATCCCGGACCCGATAGAGTGGCTCGGTCTCGGACGTAGAATGGGGGCCTGCGCCCCGTTGGAACGACCGCTTTCGCGGCACAGAATCTGGATGAACTGGCCGGGTTCGACGGGCGGAAAGCCCGGCAGTGCCAACACGATTTCATAATGCTCGCGACACAGCGTCCGTCGCTCGACAACGCGCGAGAGGTGCGTGCCGCGCTCGTGGGCTTGGTTCACGACCGCCTCACAGACTCAAATGACCGATTTCCGGGGGCCGATCATAGTCACAGAGCCCCGTGCAAAAAACGGTCCCGGTGAATTCCGGGTCATCGTGAAGTTTGCAGGGGGGTGTCCGCAATGTGGGCGCTCCCCTTCGGGCGTACAAAACTTCGCGTGTACCCAAAAAAAAACCTCCGGAACTGAGCCGAACTCGGATCCGGAGGAGCGCCACGGCTGAAACAGCCATGTTTGTGGCGATTGGCCGCTAATCTGGGCTTTTTCAAGCCTCTTCTAATACGCGGAACTGTAGCATGTCGTTCGCGCCGGTGTCAACCGGGGAATTTTCTTTTGGCCCAAACTTGCCATGATACGTAAGCAATTATTCTACCTGAGTTTACAGCACACCGAGACAATGCACCCACAAGTCGTTTCGCAGCATGTAGATGCCGTCGAAAGCCCGTCTTTTGCTATAGTTCTGTGTCCCTGTCGTTTCGACCATCGGGCAGAATTACCCGATTCCCGAGTCTTGGTACGCCGACTCTTGCAAGAATCCAAGGGGATGACGGGCATTCTTGGGCGCACTTGTCGAGCAAGACCCGATCTATAACGCCGCTCGATTCTCGATCTGTTGTGCCGCTCGGGTCTGTGGAGGGGGTACGGCGCTGCCTGCACGGACGGGATTTCGTTGCTTGAACCTCACGACATGCCTCCGTATCGTGATTTTGTACCCAGGTCATCCTTGTGAATGGATGCAGATTCCGGAGCCCGTCGCAATGTTCGACACCTTGTCCGACCGCTTTGGCGAAGTCTTTCGCAAGTTCCGCGGGCGCGGGCGCATCACGGAAGACAACGTTCGCGAAGTGATGCGCGAGGTTCGGACCGCACTGCTGGAGGCGGACGTTCACCTCGATGTCGTGAAGTCGTTCACCCAACAAGTCACCGAAAAGGCCATCGGGGCGGAGGTGACCAAGACGCTGCACCCCGAACAGGTCATGATCAAGATCGTACACGATGAACTCGTACACTTGATGGGGCCGGTGGACACTCGAATCCCGTGGGTCGCCGACCCCCCGACGATCATCCTGATGGCGGGGCTGCAGGGCTCCGGAAAGACGACGACCTGCGCGAAACTCGCGAAATACTGTCAAGACAAGGGAAAGAAGCCGCTGATGGTCGCGGAGGACCTGAAACGTCCTGCGGCAATCGATCAGCTTGAGGTCCTGGGCGAGCAACTCGGTGTTCCGGTATACGCCGAGCGCGATCATCAAAACGCCGTCAAGGTCTGCCGCAACGGCGTGAGCCTGGCGCGGCGGAAACTTCTCGACGTAGTCATCCTCGATACCGCCGGGCGGCTGTCCATCGACGAAGAACTGATGGCCGAAGTGGCCCGGATCGCCGAAACGGCGTGCCCGCACCAAATCTATCTGGTGATTGACGCCATGACCGGCCAGGACGCCGTCAACACGGCCCGGAACTTCAACGATCGGCTGGAACTTGACGGCGTCATACTGACGAAATTCGATTCGGACACGCGCGGCGGGGCCGCCCTGTCCATCAAACAGGTCGCAGGCAAGCCGATCAAGTTCATCGGCGTGGGAGAGAAGCTGGATCGGCTGGAGGAATTCCACGCCGATCGGCTGGCGGGCCGCATCCTGGGCATGGGCGACATCGTCTCGCTCGTCGAGCATGCCCAGCAGCAGGTGGACGTCGAACAGGCCGCCAAGCTCGAGGCCAAGATGGCCAAGGGCACGATGACGCTCGATGACTTCATGGTCCAAATGGACAAGATGACCAGCGGGCGTTCGATGAAAGACCTTCTCAAGATGATTCCAGGCGTCGGCGGCATGATGCGGGACGCGGACATGGATGTCGACGAGGGTGAGATCACCCGAATGAAGGGCCTCGTCAAGTCGATGACGCCGAAGGAACGGGCAGACCCCCGAATCATCGACGCCTCCCGGCGAAGACGAATCGCGCGTGGAAGCGGCAATCAGACCGAAGACGTAAGCGGTCTTTGCAAGCAGTTTCTGCAGGCCCGGGACATGATGAAGCAGATGGCCGGCATGTCGATGATGGACCGCATGAAATTCGGCTCTCAGTTCGCCCAGACATCGATGGCCGGCGGCAGATTGCCGACGTTCAAGGCAAAGGCCAAGCCGAAGGTGCGTCGAAGTACGCGTGACAAGCGGAAGAGCCGAAAACGCAGGAGTCGGTGAATCGAGTCGCCCTCAAGGGGCGTCGCAGCCGCGGGAGGACACCACGGATGGCACTAACGCAACAGTCGATCGTACTTCGAATCACCCGACAGGACGGTCCGGTCTCACCCAGCTACACGCAGAGCTTTTCGGTTCCGCGCGAGCCGGGAATGAACGTCATCTCCGCCCTTCAGGCCGTGGCCCGGCACCCGGTGCCGCTCGGCCAGGATGAACCGGTGACACCGGTGGCCTGGGATTGCAATTGTCTCGAAGAGGTGTGCGGCGCCTGTACCATGGTAATAAACGGTCGTGTCCGACAGGCATGCTCGGCGCTGATCGACAATCTCGAATCCACGGACGCCCATGAAATCGCCATCGAGCCGATGAGCAAATTCCCGGTCCTCCGCGACCTGGTCGTGGATCGGTCTCGAATGTTCCGGGGACTCGAGCGGGTGAAGGCATGGATCCCGGTGGATGGCTATCACGACGCGGGCTCCGGCCCCCGTCAGAGCCAATCCGACCAGGAAGAAGCCTATCCGCTGTCCGAGTGCATGACCTGCGGATGCTGCATGGAGGCCTGTCCGCAATACACCAAGGTCGAGCCGGACCGCGTTCCGGGTGAGACCGACGAACAGTTCGGGGATCGGCGAAACGAGGCCTTTGACCAGGCATTTCTCGGTCCCGCCGTCATTTCACAGGCGGTCTTTTTCAATTCCCATCCCACGGGCCGGCTGAATCGCTCCCAACGGCTGGAAGCCATGATGGGTCCCGGGGGGATCACCGATTGCGGAAACGCCCAGAACTGCGTGAAAGTCTGTCCCAAGGATATCCCGCTGACGCGATCGATCGCCCAGGCCGGGCGCGACACGACGGTCCATGCGCTCAAGCAATTGCTGGCGCGATAGCCCGCCGCGTGGCACAGCGCGAGGCGCCGGGCATGGTACACTCACCCGTCGATGGAATCCGAAGATGACGACAAGCGCCGACCCAAAACCGAAACCAACTGCGCAACCGCCAGGCGCCGGAAAATCGCGACGCCGTCGGGTCGCGCCGATCCTGATCTTCGCGGCGGTCTTGACCGCCTGGTTCGGATATCTCTGGTTCGTCAGCGGAACACTCGACTATGAAGACCGATATCCCGGCGGGCAGATCAAGACGCGCGGATTCGTTAAACGGGTCGGCATCTTCAACTACGCCCGTCACGGCGAATGGGTCGAGTACCACGAAAACGGCGGCAAATCGGCCCGCGGCAATTATCGAGCCGGTGAAAAAATCGGTGATTGGATGCACTGGGACCCGGACGGCGAGATCGAAAGCCGGAGCAATGCCGACGACGAAAAAACCACCCCAAATTCCGACACGCACGCCGGCGATCCGTGAACTGACACATTGAGGACGCGCCGCACGCCGCGACCGGCAAATCTTGCAATTCGGGCTGATTTGACTATGCTTTCGAGATTGGTCCGGACACAGACCACGGGTCCGTTATCCAGGGAGTGATTTCGAGCACCAAGGAAGGCTATCGTGTCTAATTCAAAGAAAAGAGCAGCCGTTTTGTTTGAAGCCATGAGCAAGGCCCCGACTTCGCAAACGCCGGTTCGGCGCGGCGGCTTTTCGTGGCTTCGCCGCGACGACGACGACAACGCCGCGCCGCTCTTGGTCGCCGAACCCCTCACCGAGGAAGAGGCCGCCATGGAGTTGGCATCCGAACGGGCGGCGTTCGAAGCCGAACGGGCTCAGCGAGAGACTGAGGTGCGCGACCGCGAAGCCCGCAAGGTCGCCAAGCGCGAGGCCAAAGGGGCCAAGCGAGCGGAAAGAGCTGCAAAGCGTGCCGAAAGACGGGCCGCCCGGGAGTCCGCCCGTGGTCGCGAGCTGACCGACAACATCCCGGTTTATCAGCCCGGCCGAAGGCAGTCCGCAATTCCCAAGGGGGCCGCCGCGATTTTGACTCTCTTTGCGGTCGTTGCCGGCCTCATACTGGCGGGCTACGCCCTGGGCCGGCGCAGCACGGACGGTCAGAGTGAATTGGAGACCATCACGGGCATTGCCGGCCCGAATCGATCTGGATCGCCATTGCTCCCGCCCGACGACGCGGGCCGCCAGGAGTCGTCGGGCAAGACAACCGTTCCCGAACACCCGGAACTCTCGCGGCTGCTGGAGCCGCCGGGCTCTTCGCACCGCACAAACGCGCAAAGCGTCCAACAGCGGCGCACCGTCGCCAACATGCCGGCGACCACGGCGGGAACACAATCTCAAAACTATCTGCAAATCGATTCGTTTCTGCGCACCCGATACCATCCCGATAGCGAAGTCCGGGAACACTTGCGAGATGTACGGAAATTCCTGGCTGAGCGAAACATTCAGACGGTGGCCCGCCGAAGATCGTCGGGCTACGTCCTGTTCAGCGAGACGGGATTTCGGATGGGAAGTGAGTTTGAGGGCCGGCGCGAAGCATTCAAGAACAGAATCAGAGAGTTGGGGCAGGAGTATTCACGGGCCGGCGGCCGCTATTCGTTCAAGGGCTGCTTTTTTGTCAGCCACTCTGAGGCTCATCGCGGCCCGAAGAATTGAATTCAGAAGGAGTCGTTTCCATGTCCATGGATCGTTCGCTCAAGAGTAAGGGATCATTGGCGCGTCACCGAAATGTACTGACGCGCGCCGAACGCCTCAAGGTGCTCGCAGAAGAGGACCGTTGGAACGAGAAGAACGGCGTGTTCGGACTTCCCAAGGTGGCACACCGAAAAACCAATGTCGGCGGCAAGATCAAGAAGGAAAAGAAGGCCGAAGAGAGCGTCGAGGGCGAAGCCACGACGGCCACTGCGGCCACGACGCCCGATGACAAGACCTAGGTCTCGGTCGCAAAGTGCCCTTCTTTTTGTGCGGGACCCGGTGAAGCTCGAGCCCGCCGGGACCCTCAGCCGGGTTGGCCTATCATGGACTGGAAGCGAATCCTGGCCGGGCGAACCGCCACGGTGGAATTCTCCGGCATCCGCAGGTTTTTCGAGTTGGCGAGCCGGATGGACGATCCGTGCGACCTGTCGATCGGCCTTCCCGACTACGACGCCCCCGAACCGGTCAAACGGGCCGCCATCGAGGCCATCGAGGCCGGCCGAAACCGCTATACGCCGACCGCGGGTCTGCCGGAACTGCACGATCGCATCAAGGCACGCCTGGCGACCCAGGGGGCCGAAGATTCCGCCGTCCTGATCACG
>JAPULF010000215.1 GCA_027295245.1 Planctomycetota bacterium | reverse complement strand
CTTCGGTTCGAGAGCGATCGGCTGGGGCTGACATTCGCAGAGCTGAATTGGACTTGGAAAGACCGAGCCGGTGGCGTCAAGAATACGTTGTCGATTTCCCGAACGGGTATCGGCGAGCCGCTTGAATCCGCACCAAAAGATGTCTCTCGCGAAATGCGAAACCAAACGCGTCAGGACCGGCCGTCCGGTGAAAAAGGGGGACAACCATGAGGAAATCGGCGTATGCTCGAGGCCGACGACGGGCCGCTCGATTCGTTCCGTTTACCGTAGACTTGCCGGTCCTCTGAATTGTCATTTGCGCAAGGGGAATCCCCAGCGCTACGGGCCGATGCCGGGCTTCCTGCGCGGGCAATTTGCGGATATGATGCGACATCGAGTTTTTGGCATGCTGAACCTCTGTACGCGAGACCTTAATGGCCGGCGAATCTGAAGAACCGACCGGTTCGATTTCGAACCAACCCATCGTCCAAGAAATGCAGGATTCTTACCTGCGATACGCCATGAGCGTGATCATCGCCCGGGCCCTGCCCGACGTGCGGGACGGATTGAAGCCGTCGCAACGGCGGATTCTGGTCACGCTGAACGATCTGCACCTCGGCCCGCGAAGCGGCCATCGAAAGTGTGCCAAGATCGCGGGGGACACGTCCGGCAATTACCACCCGCACGGCGAAGGCGTGGTTTACCCCACCCTGGTGCGGCTGGGGCAGCCGTTCAACCTTCGCTATCCGTTGGTGGACGGCCAAGGCAACTTCGGCTCGATCGACGGCGACCCTCCGGCCGCCATGCGATACACCGAGGCCCGGATGACCTCGCCGACGACGGAGATGCTGCAGGACATCGACAAGGAGACGGTCGATTTCATTCCGAACTACGACGACACGACGACCGAGCCGGTCGTCCTGCCGGGCAAGTTTCCGAATCTATTGGTCAACGGTTCGACGGGCATCGCGGTCGGTATGGCGACCAACATCGCGCCGCACAATCTCGGCGAGATCTGCGACGGCTTGATTGCCCTGATCGAGAATCCCCGGATGACGGTCGAGGATTTGATGAAGATCGTTCCGGGTCCGGATTTTCCCACCGGCGGCATCATCTGCGGGCGCGAGGGCATCCGCGATGCGTATTCAAAGGGCCGCGGCTCGCTGGTGATTCGGGCGAAATTGCACACCGAGGAGATGCGAAGCGGTCGGATTCGAATCGTCGTCGACGAAATCCCCTTTGGGATTATCAAGAATACTATCACGGAGCGGATCGCCTCGTGCGTCAAGGACGGCCGGTTGAGCGAGGTGAGCGACGTCCGCGACGAGTCCGACCGGAAGGATCCGGTGCGGCTGGTCATCGAGTGCAAGAGGGACGTAAGCGAAAACGTCGTGATCAACAAGCTGTACCGGCACACGCCGCTGCAGATGAACTTCACGATTATCAACATCGCGCTGGTCGGGAAGCAGCCGTTGGTCCTCCCCATGACGGAAATGATGGGTCATTACCTCGACCACCGCCGGGATGTCATCAACCGGCGGACGCGATACCTGCTTCGCAAGGCGCGGCAGCGGGCCCACATCGTGGAGGCATTAATCCTTGCGGTGGGGGACATCGATGCAATCATCAACGTCATCAAGAAATCGCCGAGCCCGGCCGAGGCGAAAAAGCGCTTGATGGCCCGGGCCTTGCGGCTCGCCGAAACGGAGGCCCTGGTACGACTGTTGCCGGAGCCGTTCGTGAAGCGGATGTCGGGCAGCGACCAGTTCCTGACGGCGGTTCAGACCGACGCGATCCTCGCCATGCAATTGCAGCGATTGACCGGGCTGGAGGTCGAAAAGCTGGCGAAGGAATACCTCAAGCTGGTGGAGGAGATCGAGGGCTATGAGGCCTTGCTCCGCGACCCGGCCCTGGTGACGGACATTATCCGCGAAGATATTTTCGAAATGAAGGCCAAGTATGCGGATGCCCGCCGCACCACGATCGAGGGCCCGGTCGGTGAGTTCCGAATGGAAGAACTCATCGAAGATGAGCCCATGATCGTGACGATATCGCACAACGGGTACATCAAGCGCGTGCCGACCGACACGTATCGCAAGCAGGGTCGCGGCGGTCGCGGCGTCAAGGGAAGCGATACCAAGGAAGGGGATTTTCTGGAGCAGCTCTTCGTCGCGAGCACGCACGACTATCTGTTGTTCTTCACGAATCGCGGGCGCGTGTACTGGCTCAAGGTGTACGACATTCCGGAGATGGCTCGAACGGCCCGAGGTCGCTCGATCGCGAATCTGCTGAAGCTCCAGGAGAACGAGGCCAGCACGGCGGTTCTTCCGGTCTCGGCCTTTGAGGAAAAGTTCGTCTTCTTCTGCACGGCCAAGGGCACGGTCAAGAAATCAGCGCTGGGGGCATTCTCCCGGCCGCGACAGACCGGGATCATTGCCATCAGCCTGGATCCGGACGACACGTTGATCAACGTGGAGTTGACCTCGGACGATGACGAAATCGTGCTGGGAACACGGTCGGGCATGGGAATCCGTTTCAAGCAGGACGACGTGCGGGCCATGGGCCGCTCGGCCGCCGGGGTACGCGGTATTTCTCTGAAACGCGACGATCGAGTCGTGGACATGGTGGTCATCCGGCCTTCCATGAGCCTTCTGACAATCTGCGAAAACGGCTTCGGAAAACGAACGGAAATCGATGCCTACCGCCTTCAGAAGCGCGGCGGCGGCGGCGTCATCAACATAAGGACCACGACGCGAAACGGGAGTGTCGTGGCCCTTCGGTCCGTGGAAGACGGCGACGAACTCATGGTCATCACGTCGAACGGGATCATGTTGCGCACCGCCATCGATCAGATGCGCGAGATCGGTCGAGCCACGCAGGGCGTGCGGGTCATTCGGTTGGATGAGGGCGACAAGGTCGTGTCGGTCGCCCGCGTGTCGAAAGAGAGTGACGGCGACCAAGCCGAAGAGGGTCCCGGTTCGGAGGAGCCGCCCGACAACGAGGTTTCGTCGAATGACTCCAGCGTGTCCGCCGAAGAACCCGACCGCCCGGCGGAAGGGGATGACGGCAATGGCGCCGCGGGTGACGGGCAATAGCGGACAGAATCTTGCGCTGCGGGCTATCGGCTCGTTCGCCTCTCATATCGTAACCGCGAGCAAAGGTGTTTCGAATCTGATCGTGCCGCAATTGTGTGCGGCATGCGGTATCGAGATAGGACCGGACTCGGACGAGTTGTGCGGCTCATGCTGGATGGAATTGAGCGCGCTGGTTGCTGTGCCGCACTGCAACGGTTGCGGTGATGACGCCCGCCCGTACTTGTTGATCGACGGGCAATGCACCCGTTGTCGGTTCAAGAGGCGACCGTTCGACGTGTTTATCAGGGTCGGACGCTACACCGGGGCTCTCCGATCACTGGTTCTCCGATTCAAACGACATTTCATTCTGGACCGCCTGCTCGGACGGCTCCTGCGCGACGCCCTTGCCGGAAAGCTGGAGCTTTCGGATATCGATCACTGGGTGCCGATTCCTTCACATTGGCGTCGGCGATTGTGGCGGGGGTTTCAACCGACTTCCCTGTTGACTCGGGCCGCAATCCCCAAAGGCGCCGGTACCGCCGAATCCCTCTTGACCATGACGCGCTATGTGCCGCCGTTTCATCACAAAATGTCTTCGCGGGATCGATCCAAGGCCATTGCAGGCGCATTCAGGATGGCTCGCGGCACGGTCGTTCGCGGTGGAACCGTGCTCATAATCGACGATGTCAGCACGACCGGGGCCACATTGAGGGAGGCCGCCCGTGTGGTGCGAGCCGCCGGCGCTTCCAGGGTGGTCGTAGCAGTGATCGCTCGTTCCGTTTGGGGAGCATGAGGACTTGACCGTTCGGAGAATCGAGGCTAGACTCAGAGCCTCGATTAGCGGACGGCGTGTAACTTGTTTACCAGTATAAGGTTGCGGCAATGAGCCGGTTGTCGGATTGCGTTTTGGAGCACGCCGAACTGACAAGCGGATTCGAAGTTCGATGCGGGTATTTGGACATTGCAGGGCGCGACTGATTAGGATTCGACAGCGGTTGGCGCTGGGGGCGGCCGGCAATCGTGTAAAGGGCTTCGGGCAATTCGGAAACTGGGCGGAGCACCACAATGCAGATTACGGTAAGCGGGAGACACTTCGAGGTTACAGACGCATTGAAGGCCTACGTGACGGAAAAAGCCGAGAAACTTGAACGATATTACGACCGGGTTCGGCATGTGGAAGTCGTTTTCGATGAAGAGGCCGGGAGCCACGTGGTCGAGATCATCGCCCGGGCGGACCATCATGCGACTTTCGTTGCCAAGCACGACGATCATGATGCCTACGCCTCGGTCGACCAGGTGATCAAGGACCTCGGTCGCCAGTTGACTCGTCACAAGGAAAAACTCAGGAATCGAAAACACTCCGGCGGACGGTCGGATAAGCACCTACTGGACGAGACCGCATCCGACGAGTAACGGGCAGGAGCGCCGCACCATGAAGCTGGCTGAGTTCGTGGTCAAAGATGCAATCGTCGCCGACCTCAAGGCGACGGATCGAAACGGCGTGATCCGCGAGCTTGTCGCCGCGCTGGTTTCCGCCGGTGCGATCGACGACGGCGACGGCGAGGCGGTCGCCAAGTCCATCATCCAGCGAGAGAATCAGGGAAGTACCGGATTCGGTAAGGGCGTTGCGGTGCCGCACGTCAAACACGCCAAGATCAAGAAGATCATCACCACGATCGGCCGCAGCGCCGCGGGCGTGGACTTCGCCGCGTTGGACCGAACTCCTGTTTACACAGTCGTATTGCTTTTATCGCCGTCGGCTAATCCGGACGGCCACTTGCAAGCCATGGAAAGCATATTTCGCCACCTGCAGCGGGATCAGTTCCGTAGGTTCCTGCGGCAATCCGAGTCGTCCGACGCGATCATGGAACTCATCCAGGAAGCCGACGAGATCTCGATCGATTGACAATCGATGTTCGGGCTGAGTCGCCGAACACGTCGATGCGCCGCGCCGGGCTGCATCGCGAATCAGGTCGGGGTTTCGGAGACGTTGAGATGGATCGACACTATGGTAGACGATCACCGTCACGTAGAACGCGATGTCACCATTGTCAACACTCAGGGATTGCACGCCCGGCCGATCGGGCGATTCGTGGATCTGGCGGCGAGGTTTACTTGCAGTATTCGAATCAAGAAGGGCGAACTCGAGGTGGACGGCAAGAGTCCCATGGAGATGATGCTGCTCGAAGCGACGCAGGGAACCGTTCTTCGTCTGGTTGCTTCGGGCGAAGACGCCTTGTCCGCGATCGACGCCCTGGAGTCGCTT
>JAPULF010000214.1 GCA_027295245.1 Planctomycetota bacterium | reverse complement strand
GAACCCGACGATGGGTTTGAAATCCCGCGCCAGGAGAACCTGTCGAATCTGATCGACGTGGACCTGCGTGTAACTCGATCGGTCATTCCGGTCGGTGGCGACGTCATGGTCGAATTCGTGGTTCAGAATCGTACCCGCGATCCGCTGACGCTGGTGGTTCCCAATGCAGCGATCGCCAAGTCGAGGCGAACGGTCATGGGCCTGCCTCTGGAGCACGTTTATTCCGGTGTCAATTTCCGCGGACTGGAAGTCGCCACTGACGGGAATCCGAAGCTGGGCGACCGCGTGACGCGCAAGCCCGAATACCCGGTGGATCCCATCAGGCTCGCTCCGTTTGGATCGGTCGGGCTTCGATTCAACGTGGCACGGTTTTATCCGGTGCTGCACCAAGCCGGAACCTACGTGCTTCGGTGGAGTCCTTACGGGGGCGCGGTGCAGTCGCGTCCTGTCACGATTGAAGTCGTGCAGTTCAAGCAAGTGGTCATGGAAACCGACTACGGCTCGCTCACGATTCGATTGCTCTACGACAAGGCCCCGCGCCACGTGGAGAACTTCCTGGACTTGATTCGACGACGGGAGTACAATAACAAGACTTTTCACGGCGTCTTCCCGAATCATTTCATTATCGGCGGCTGTCCGAACGGCGACGGGTCGGGCAAGCGAACGGACGGAGTGTGTCTGGAGCCTGAATTCAACGACACGCCGTTCGAATTCGGCACGCTGGCCATGGCCCTGATCGAGTCGCCGGAAGAACGTGATATCAACTCCGCGAGTTGTCAGTTCTTCATCAGCCTGAGTCGCCAGTCTGCGTGGGACAGGCGATACACGGCGTTCGCACGGGTCGAGGGGCCCGAATCGCTGGCCACGCTACGGAAATTGTCGGAGGTGGCGATGGACAAGAACGGGCGTCCCGCCGAGCCCCTCAAGATCAAGTCCATGTCGATCGTCGATCTGCCTTATCCCGCCCGCTTGCTCGAGTCGTGAGCGTATCACCGCACGCATTCCCGGTTTCCGGCCTGCTCGCGGGCGCGACCTTGGCGCTGCCGCGTTCACAGGTCCCGACGGCACATTAGACAGACCGGGTCTGGTCGATATAATTCGGTGTGCCGCCTGCTTAGCGGGCGGCGTCGCCCGCGGCGGCATGAAGCGTTGATGACCTGGTCCCATGCAATGTGTTGCGGGGCCAGCGGGTCAGGCGGGAAACCGAGCAGCCCAGCTTCGTTGATGCATGTGCCGTGGGTCGCTGGGTCGGAGCCGACTGACGCCGAGTGCTACGCCGCCGCGCCGTTGGGGCGGCCGAAGGAAGCGCGACGCAGCACTTGTTCCCTCGGGATTCGGAACGGGCCTCCATGTCATACACAGTTCTAGCGCGAAAGTTTCGGAGCCAGACCTACGGCGAGGTTGTCGGTCAAGACCCGATTACCACCACGCTGCGCAATGCGATCGTTTCGGATCGCATTCATCATGGGTATCTGTTTTGCGGGACGCGCGGCGTCGGTAAGACGTCGATGGCCCGCATTCTGGCGAAGTGCCTCAATTGCCTTTCCAGCGACAAGCCGACGCCCGACCCCTGCTGCACGTGCGACTCGTGCGAATCGATCGCGCGCGGCGAGGACGTGGATGTGATCGAGATCGATGCGGCAAGTAACACGGGCGTCGATAACATCCGCGATCTGCGGAGCAACGCCATCTATCGTCCGGCCCGAGCCCGCTTCAAGGTCTACATCATCGACGAGGTCCACATGCTGAGTACGGCGGCCTTTAGCGCCCTGTTGAAGACGCTGGAAGAGCCTCCGGACCACGTGAAGTTCATTTTTGCGACGACCGAGCCGCAGAAGGTGCCGGCGACGATCCAGAGCCGCGTCCAACGATTCGATTTCAAGTCGATCTCGGTACCGGAGATCGCGACACAACTCGAATCGATCTGCAAGAAGGAAGAGGTCTCGGCGGACGCCGCCGCGATCCGGCGAATCGCCCGATTGGCCAACGGTTCGATGCGCGACGCACTTTCGCTTCTGGATCAGGTTCTTTCCTTGAGCGAGACTATTTCGCCCGAGGTGGTGGACGAGATTCTGCCCGTCCCGCATGACGAGGTGTTGAGCCGTCTGATCGATCGGGTTGGCGAGGGGGATGCGGCCGGGGCGCTGGCGGTGGTTGATGAGAGTCTGGGGCAGGGCTACACGCTGGACTATTGGTGTACGCTGCTGATCGATCAGATGCGCGACCTGATGGTGCTTCGCGTGTGCGGCGCCGAGACCGAATTGGTGGACGCGCCGGCGGGGCTGCGGGCGGTGCTGTTGGAACAATCCGGGAAGTTCGACGCCGGGGCGTATGTTTATATGATCTCGCTGCTGGAGGAGTTGCGGCGCAGCGTCAAGTTCAGCGGGAGCGGTCGGGCGTTGGTCGACTCCGCGGTGGTTCGTCTGGCCGAGGCATCGAATTTCTCGTCGATCGAGACGCTTCTCGAATGCGTCGAAGGTGTGGACTCGGATTCGCGGCCGCCGGCTGGGGCGGTGAATCGGCCGTCTCCGAAGGCGCAAGAAGGGGTTGCGGCGGTACCGCCGCGCAAGGCGGAATCGCCGGTGCCCGGTTCGTCCGAATCCGGGCCGGGCAGTCGCGAGGCGTCGGTGTCTTCCGTGGGGCACTCGACCGGGCCGCGTCCGACGCCACCGGGATCCGGCGGTCGGGTGACGCAGTCCGACCTCAAGACGGCCCACGCCGAGCCGATGGTTCGGTCGGCATTGGACGTATTCGACGGAAGAATCATCGAGGTGCAGCAAGGCCCGGGCGCGCCTACGGCGGAGCCGCCGGGTCCATAAGGAGAGTTCATGTTCGGCAAACTGGGAGACATGGCCGGCATGCTGAAGCAGGCCAAGTTGATGCAGTCCAAGATGAAAGAGATGAAGGAATCTCTGGAGTCGACGACGTTCGAAGCGGATGCCGGGGCCGGGGCGGTCAGCGCCACGGTCAACGGGAAGATGGGTCTGGTTTCGCTCAAGATCACCCCGGAGACGGTCAAGTCGGGGGACGTCGAGATGCTCGAGGACCTTGTCAAGGCCGCGGTTGCCGCCGCGCAACGCAAGGCGGCGGACGGCATGAAAGAAAAGATGCAAGAGATGACCGGCGGCATGAACATCCCGGGGCTCGAAGGGATGCTGGACGGCGTCGGGTAGGCCGCTGTCCAAGCGTCTCGTGTCATTGGAACCGTCCAATGGCCGTTTCCGCGGGTAGGAGACCCGTGCCACGGTTGCTCTCGAGATAGCCCCCTTGTCATCCGGCATTATCGAAACGAGACCTCAAATCTGAAGGCTAGTGATGGGCGACGCGGTTCCTTCTTCGCTAAAAAGACTTATGTCTGAATTTGAGAAGCTGCCCGGGATCGGCCCGCGCAGCGCCGAGAGGCTGGCGTTTCACGTTCTCAAGTCGGACGCCGACACGGCGTTGGGCCTTGCCAAGGCCATTCGCGACGTGAAGGAGCAGGTTCGCCACTGCCGAATCTGCTATAACCTGACCGAGTCGGACCCCTGCACGATTTGCGGCGATCCCCGGCGGGATCAGACGCAGGTGTTCGTCGTGGAGCAGCCCAAGGACGTGTTGATGCTGGAATCGACGGGCCTGATACGGGGTGTTTACCACGTTCTCCTGGGGCACATCGCCCCGCTGGACGGGATCGAGCCGGGCGATTTGACGCTGGGGGCATTGCACGATCGGGTCAAGGCCGGGGGCGTGTCCGAGGTGGTCATTTCGACGAACCCGACCATGGAAGGCGAGGGGACGGCCCTGCACATCAAGAGCCTGCTGGCCCCGACCGGGGTTCGCGTGACGCAATTGGCCCGCGGTCTTCCGACGGGCTCGCAATTGGAATACGCCAGTCGGGCGGTTCTTCAGGATGCGATCGAGGGCCGGCGGGAGTTTTGAGGCAAAGTGCAACGTCGGCAATGTTGGAATTCCAGCAATCCGTGTGCCAAACCGATCTATAATCACGCAGATGGGCGTGAATATGTTATAATTAGAGGTTGGATCAGGCTTTGGCGACGCGAATGCGGTCGCAATCGCCCGGCTTGGGTGGTTCTTATCGGAGTTTCGATGTCGCAGTACCTTTCGATGCTTCCATCGCAGCAGATGCGGCTGGAGCAGCGGCTGACACCGCAGCTCATTCAGTCCATGGAGATTCTGCAGCTTCCGCTGGCGGCCCTGGAGGCGCGGATTCGGACTGAGTTGGAATCGAATCCGGTATTGGAAGAATCGGAAAACGTGACTGCGAATGATGCCGCTCCGAAGGACGAGCCCGTTCGGAACGAAGCAAACGATTCGGAGGCCGAAAGCTTCGATCGCCTGGACGGCATGGCCCGTGATCTGGAATTGGATCCGGGTGATCTGGCGTTCGGGCGGGCCGGTTCGTCGTCGGGCGAACGCGACGTCAAGATGGACGCGATGGCCAACACGGCGGCACGGAGCGAGGGCCTCAAAGAACAACTTATCAAACAGTGGAGCCTGACTGAGTGCTCTCCGGAAGTGAAGGATTCGGGGGAGTTGATCATCGACTGGATGGATGAGGACGGATACCTGCGCACGGAGCGGGAGCATCATCCCGCGGCGGTGAGCGGGGCGACTTTCGACGCGACGCCGTTGATCATCAAGCGGACGAATGAGGAGACCGATCGGCTGATGGAGGAGATCGCCGACTCCCGCAAGCCACCGGTTTCGGAAGAAGTCCTGGATGAGGGCCTGTCGCTGGTTCAGACGCTGGAACCGATCGGGGTCGGGGCCCGCGACCTGACCGAATGCCTGTTGATTCAGCTTGACGCCCTGGGGGATTCGAATCCTCTGCATGCGGAATTGGTGCGCGAACACCTGGTCGATCTGGCGGCGAATCGGTTTCCGCTGGTCGCGAAGAAGACGAATCAGGGCATTGAGGAGATCAAGGCGGCCCTGAAGGTGATCGGCAAGCTGAACCATCACCCCGGTCTGCTGGTGAAGCCGGTCGACATAATTCGAATATCTCCCGATATTCTGGTGGATTATTCGGACGACGGGGACGGCTATTCGGTTCGACTGGCGCGCGGCAGCAGCCCTCGGCTTCGGATATCGCAGCGCTATCGCCTGATGCTTCGGGACAAGACTGAAGACGCCCAGGCCCGGGAGTTCATCAAGAAGCGGATCGAGGCGGCGGGGGCCCTGATCGACGCGATTCAGTATCGTCGGGCCCGCATGCTCGAGATCGGGAAGGTGATCGTCGACCGGCAGCGGGAGTTTTTCGACTACGGGCCGCAGTTTCTGAATGTTCTTCGGATGCGGGATCTGGCCGAGGAGTTCAAATGCGATCCGTCGACGGTCAGCCGGACGGTGGACGGCAAGTACATGCAATCGCCTCGGGGGATCTATCCGTTGCGGATGTTTTTCACGGGCGGTACGGAAGACGCGTCGGGGGCGAGCGTGAGTTGGGACACGGTCAAGGCCAAGGTCAAGGAAATCATCGACAACGAAGACAAGTCCAATCCGATGCACGACGAAAAGGTCGCGAAGAAGCTGGCGGAGTCGGGCGTGAAGCTTTCGCGGCGGACGGTTGCGAAGTATCGGTCCCAACTCGATATTCCGTCGGCCCCGCAACGCCGCGAGTATTGACGGACGCATCCTTCTCTCACTGCACTCTATGAATTTCGGGGACTCGAGTTTACGCTTGCCGGCATGAGGATCTTCGCGTGGGTGGCGATCGGGGCTTCGGCGTTTGTCGCCGGATGCGGGCATGGTCCGGGGTCGGAGCGGGGTCTGGCGGAGCTTCGGGCGGCGCCGCTCTATACGTTCAGCGAAACGGAAATCGATGCGTACCTGGGATGGTTGCATGCGGCTCATCCGGGCGGCCTCGACCGGGTCGCACTCCTCGGGCGACAGAACGTCGGGCAGCCTTATCGACTGTTTCTGTTGGGTGAAGGGCCGTTCGAGCTGCACGATCCGGACCCGTTGTATTGTCTGTCGGCGAGCGATTGCGTGACATTCGTGGAGCACACGTACGCCATGGCGTTGGCGAGCGACTGGCGGTCGTTTTTTCGCACGTTGCAACGGATTCGCTATCGCGATGGTGAGATCGGGATGCTTACGCGGAACCACTTCACCGAGGCGGACTGGAACGTGAACAACGAGTGGTTGTTCGAGGACGTCACGTCTCGACTTGCGCCGGGTTTGGAGAAGGCGATGCGGGTATCGATTGGTCGCTCCGCGTTCTTTGCGAAGTACGGCCTGGAGGTCGACGGGCCGCAAGAGGACTTCGAGACGACCTACATACCGGGCGCGAGTCTCGAGGCGATGCTGCCGCGATTGCAGGACGGCGACGTGGTCGAGATCGTGCGGGGCGGTTCGG
>JAPULF010000213.1 GCA_027295245.1 Planctomycetota bacterium | reverse complement strand
ACTCGGTCGGGCCTCCACCCCCGAAACCCGCGCGACGACAGTCACCTCCCGATCTTCCATCCCCTCGCCGATATCCGAAATCGCGGTCACCTTGGACTGCTGGATCCGCCGGAGTTTTACCTCGGCGACCAGCTTGCTGCTGTTCGGCAGCGGCCAGAACACGAAATCACTGCCCGCCGGCAAACCCAACCACCGAGCGTCATGGGCCCCGCCGTCGTCCCGCCCGTCCTGGGCCACGCTATAGAGCATCGGCCCGTTGTCGGTCATTCGATAAACCAGCGAACGCCCGCAGTACGGGTCCGGCCCGATCCGCTGGAGGTTTTTCCGGCCGAGGGTTGTCAGTTCCGGCGGCCATTTCCCTCTCTTGGCCTTGTAGGCATGGAATTCGACGAGGGTAAGCACGGCGCGGCGATGGGTTTCGCACTGCATCGCCGAGCGATAGTGATGCAGCCAATTGCCAGGCGCCATGGCCCGCGTAACCTGGTTGAAACCCTGGGCCTTGTTGAGTGCGTTCTGAATCTGCGAGTCGTGCCCGGTGTCGTACGGCGGGAACATGGCCGCGTCGATCGCCCTGTACATGGCATCGAATGCCCGGGCCGTGCCGGCGGCATCGGTGGTAAGACGCGCCCCGAGCGCCAGACGGCTGGTTCGCCTGGCGACGCCGGTGACGTCGCGAAACCGATCGCTGTTGAGTCTCGCCATTCCCTCGACGGCGCGGTCCGGGCCGAAGATGTATTGCAGCGCATCCATCATCGTCGCGTGATCGCCTCGAATGGCGGATCGAATGTCGATCGGAGAGCCGTCGATCTCGCGCAGCTTCTTGCGAAGCTTCATGATGTCCCGTTCGCCCAGAACGCCGTGTGCAAACGCCCATTGAATGTGCTCGTAGGTCAAGCGGCGGATGGCGATCGCGGCCTGATGGTCCGCGATCGCAATTCCCTGTTCGAGTTGGCCGGCCGCTCGAAGATTCGTTTCGACCGCGGTGATGATCGCGCTCGCCGAAACGCGCCCGTCTTCGATTCGCCACGCGCCCTCCAACCCCGCCTCGGCGGCCTGGCGAAAGAACGTCAAGTGCGGACGCTTCATGCGCAATAGGAGATTCGAAGCATCTCCGGCGGCGCCTGATTGTCCGGTCGGCACGCCGAATGTCTTCAACCGAGCCGCCTCGCTGACCCGCCCCAGCACGCCCTTCGATCGCCCATACGAGCGCTCCCACGCCTCGTGCTCCCCGGGTTCCCAGGGAATCGGCCCTTCCTCCCGATCACCGCCCGTCAACATCCCCGAAAATGCCGGCCAGCCCGAGGCGTTCTCGTCGGCGCCGACGAGATCGGGCATGAACTTGGCGTATTCGGCATACGCATTGTTCTTCGCACCGGATCGACCGTGAGTCTCGGACCAGGCAACGTAATCGAACGGTCGCTCGAAGTCGGGCATCGGAGCAAAATCTACGCCGCCCGGCTGGGCCATCGACAGGCCGAACAGCAGGATCGCCGCACTACCGGTTGTCGACATGATCGTCCTTCCGTCCCAACGGCCCGCGAAACGAATCAAGAACCCGATGAATACCGGTGTGCCGCTACGGCACCGGATCGAAGCCGCCCTGCGCCCAGGGATGACAACGAAAAATCCGTCGAACGCCCAGGTACCCCCCACGCAGCGGCCCGTGCCGCGTGACGGCCTCGATGAAGTACTCGCTGCAGTGGGGGTGATACCGGCAGGCACCCGCGAGCAGCGGCCGGACGGTGAACTGGTAAGCCCGGACCATGAATATCAATACAAGAGTTACGATACGTCTGATCACGCTCGTCGCCTGAATGCAAACCGGTGAATCGGCCGGCCTTCCCGCAGATACTTGACCTCGAAATTGGTCTCCGTCCGCTCGTCAACCGTACCGTGGTCGGGGTCGTCGAACGGCATCGGTTCGAATTCCATCCGGGCGGTCAGCCGCTCGAGAATCACCTCGGCGTACTCGGTGTGATCGGTCTGTACCGCCAACCGCCCGCCGGGCTCCAACACCCGAACCGCCGCATCGACGAATGCCGGCGAAAACAACCGCCGCTTGTGATGCCGCTTCTTGGGCCAGGGATCGGGATGATAGACGTGCAACGCGGAAAGAATCGACGGCGGCAACCGATGAATGACGAAGTGCCGCGCATCCGTTCGAAGAACCCGCACGTTCGTGATCCCCCAGCGGGCCATGCGATCGGCCGCGAACTTGTAATACTTGTTCGCCCACTCGATGCCGAGGTAGTTGCGATCGGGATGGGCCTGGGCCTGCCGAAGCAGAAAGCCGCCCTTGCCGCATCCGATCTCCAACTCGATCGGACCGCCATTGGCGAACAACCCGCCCAACTCGGCCGGCTCGCCGAGGGACTCCGTGGAAACTCCGATCGTGGCCGCGTCTACAGTCATCAAGACCATTATACGCCCGATTTCCGTTCGACACCGGCATTCGAACCGCGCCCGAGTAGCCAGCTCAATTCTTCCATCCGCATCAGTCGCGTCGAACCGAGATAAACAAGGATCGAACCAAGCAACGGCACGAACACGCGGCAGCCGCGAACGATCAGTCCGTCGACCTGCCCGCCGAACCAATGATTCGTCGCGTCCAGGAGCAACCATGCCGCGACGCACGCCAGCGCACTGGCAGGCACGATCCGGGCCAGGCTCCAGGCAATCTTCGTCGCGCCCATCCGGCCGCCCATGCGTCGCCGCAGAAACCAGACCGAAATGACCACGTGCAAGACGGCGGTCGCCGACGTACTGACCGCAAATGCCGATTCGCCCAACGACCAGACCAGAGACAGACTCAATGTCCAGTTCAAGATCACAAGCCCGCAACTGATCCACATCGGCGTAAGCGTGTCCTTCAAGCTGTAGAACGCCCGTAGAAGGATGTGCTGGGCACAGAATGCCGCCATGCCGATTCCGTAGCACTGCAAGACGACGGCCGCCCGCTCGGTTTGTTCCGAACCAAAGCGTCCGTGTTCGAAGAGCAGC
>JAPULF010000212.1 GCA_027295245.1 Planctomycetota bacterium | reverse complement strand
CTTACGACCCTCTGGAATATCGACCCACGTATAACGCACACCGTCCGGGTCGGCCCATTGGCACATTTCCTGAACCTTGCGCTGCAGGATCGGCCGAGCGTCCCAGTGGTGATTTCCAATAGCGGCCCCGAATACTACCTGTGCTTTGTGATACGACATTGTTCTTATCCTTTCCTTATCTAATACCCACTTAGAACATCCGCGCTCTTCGCGCAACGAAAACCGAGTCCGATGGCGGCGCCCTCTACGTCCTGATGCATCTTTGGCCCGCTTAGCGACAGTTTGGATCTTTCACCCGCATATCTGCTCCAAGTGTCGCCACGAACAATGCGCCGACCAATCATGGGGATGCTGGACGAATGCCGTATGCTCTCGGTCCACTCGGCTACATTGCCGAGCGTGTGAGAGAGCATCTCGGGGCCGACATATTTGTCTGGTTCCTCACTGGAGACGGGAAGGACAAACTTATGGAAATAGTTCCGCAGGTCTTGCTCGTCAAGCGGCGGCCTCCAGGCATTCGGCAGGATGGTATCGCGAAACACGTTGGCTTTTTCTTCGAGGTCCTTGGGGTCGTCGCCCCAAGGAAATCGCCATCCGTGCGGTCCTCGCGCGGCGCGTTCCCATTCACGTGACCTCGGGAGACGCTTTCCCAACCATTCGGCGTACGCCTGGGCTTCATAATAGGTGATACCGACGATCGGGAGATCGGCCCATCCTGGTGGATATGTGGAGCCTCCCCAAAGCGGCGGGGCCTTCGGCGGGCTCGATTCCGACCGAAGAAACTTCAGGTACTCAGCGTTGGAGACTTCGGTCCTGTCTATCCAAAATGCCTCAAGCCCCCGCACGCGATCCATGTACTCTTGTGGCGCGTTCCTGATCTCGGCGCCGCTCGGAATGAGCACCATATCAATCGTCACCTCCTTGAGCGGTCGAATCGGAGCATCCAGACGAACGGCCTGATCGCGATCCAGAAAGCGGGTCATTTCACAGTATTGCGTTTCCGAGAGTCGAGCGATGAATCGGTAGTATCCAGGTGGCATCCGGTAAGGCCCGCCGCCCGCCAATCCGAGCCTTTGTGGTTTTCCCGCCAACCCGGTCCCCAGGTCAATCTGACGAGCAAATACTTCGGCGCTTTCTGGAAGCTCGCCGGTGATCAGCCTTGGCCGATCATCCGTGAGGTATCGATAGGCGTACACTCCGACCAAACTGCCGGCAATGAGCGTGCCGCCGATCGCGATCGCATGACGACGCGTGTATAGAAACTGACGCGCTTTTCGCGCGAGCCCCGGTGGATGCGCGAGAATCGGATCGCCGCGAAGGTAGCACTGAAGGTCCGCCGCAAAGTGCGCTGCCGTCTGATATCGATCCACCGGCCGCTTTTCGAGCGCCTTGTGGCAGATGGTCTCCAAGTCGCGATCGATCGATTGATTGAGCGATCGAACCTTGCGGGGCTCCTGCGTCTGCAGGCTGTGTACGATCTGCTGGGGCGTGGAGCCGCCGAACGGGCGCGTCAGTGTCAGCGCCTCGTAGAGCACGACCCCAAGCGAGAAAATGTCGGACCGGTGATCGACCTTGGTGTGCGTGGCGGCCGCCTGCTCGGGACTCATGTAGAGGTACGTGCCCGGCACGTCGCCGGTCTGCGTCAACGGTTCCTCGGCGGGTAGTTTTGCGATCCCGAAGTCCGTCAGCCGCGGCCGGCCGGCCGGGTCCACCAGGATATTCGACGGCTTTACGTCGCGGTGAATGACGCCGTGTCGGTGAGCGTATTCCAATGCGTCCGCCACCGCCGCGATAAGGCGGCCGCAATCCTGCAGGTATTCCCGGCCGACCGGCACCGATGCCCGGTCGGGTTCGCTCTCGGTCGCCTCGCCGACGGCCGTAGAAGTGTCCGGCGCGGAGCTACCCTCCAGGCGCGGGTGACGCAGGCTCTCGAGTCTCTCCGAAAGGGTGACGCCCTCGACATACTCCATCGCGATGAAGTGGACGCCGCTCTCTTCATCGTAACGATATATCGGGACGATCCCCGGATGAGACAGCCGGGCGGCGGCCTTGGCCTCCTGCCGAAATCGCCCGATCGCCCGGTCCGACGCGACCAGATGCTGGGCCAGAATCTTGAGCGCAACCCGGCGGTCGAGGACGGTGTCCTGCGCCAGATAGACAATGCCCATACCGCCCCGTCCGATTTCCTCGAGAATCCGAAACTCCCCGACCTCGGCGCCAATCGCCTTCGCCACCCTGGCATACTTCTCGACCGCGGGTTGCGACAAAAAATCGTCTTTGTCGTCGTGCCGGCGCAACAGTCGCCGCACCCTATCGCGCACACGCTCGTCGTCGGAACCGCGGCTGAGAAACTCCTCGCGCTCGTCCTCGGGAAGCGCGACCGCTTCATCGAAAAGTGATCTGATGCGCTCTTCCTCGGTCATCGGGATTGGATTCTCGCCTCAGTCCTACCTGTGCGCAGCCAACATGCAAAAGCCGCAATCCATGGTCTCGAACGCTCACGTTTTTCGGGGCTTGCCCGGGTCCGGGTGTTTCGGCACTTCGCCCAGCGCATCACGAAGCCACGCCTTTGCGAAGGTCCAGTCGCGACGCACCGTCGCAGACGAGGTCTCCAGCGTGCGTGCGACTTCGTCATGCTTGAGTCCGCCGAAGAAGCGGAGCATGACGATCTTTGCCACCCGAGGGTGGATCGCCTCCAAACGCTCGATCGCCTCGTTGAGCGCCAGCAACTCCTCCGATTGCGATGCAACAATTGCCCCCTCGTCCAGGTCGATTCTCTCGCGGTTGCCGCCGCGTTTCCGCGACGCGTGGCGTCGGGCTTGCTCGACCAGAATGTCGTGCATCGCCCGAGCCGCCGCAAAGAAGAAATGCCGACGGTTCGCCCAAGTCGGGTTGGTCTTTCCGAACAAGCGCAGGTACGCCTCGAGGACCAGCGCCGTCGGCTGTAGCGTGTCGGACCTCGGTACCTGGGTCATCTTTTTCCGTGCGATTCCATGAAGCTCGGCATAAACCAGCGCAAGTAGTTCGTCGGCAGCACCGGGACGCCCTTGGTGAACTGCCAGTAAGAGAGTCGTCACGCCTTCGCCGGTGGTCTTCATTTAGTAGCCCTCACTGACTTGCGGCCGCTCACGTCGCCGATCGAGCGACCGGGGCGGTGACCGTATGCAGAAACCGCACGTTCCGGCGGCTGAGAGCGAGAAACCCGGCTACCGAATGTTCGCCGTTCGTGGTGCGGACGCCGCGGGAATGTGAATCTTCAACCCCGCCTTCGGCTACCACCGCTTCTAGATGACGGCCCGGGCCAGGAGCTAGACCTTGTGGGTTTCGCCTCCTCGCAGACCCCGATCCGGTCAGTATAACAAGACACGGTCGGCAATACGAACAAGAAAGGCGACGCCCGTCCGATGCGAAGGAGACAGCCCCATCTGTTGCGGATGGGTGCTTTTTGCCACACCAAGGGGCCATCGGGTCACGCGGCCCAGGCGGGAATTCGGCCGCGCGACGCTAGTCTTCCGAGCGCGGAGGCGGTTGGGACGTTCTGTGCTCGGTAAAGTAGTCGAGGGCGATGGCAACGCCCTTCCGATACGGCATGGTCGCCACAATACAGCCCATCCACGCGACCAGGATCAGTCCCCGTCCGATCCATTGATTGTCGGGTGTCGTAAGGAGCATGCCGATGATGATCAGACCGGTGAAGAACGCGGTGGTGTAGTACATGAACCACCAGGAGTTGCCTTCCAGCGGTTCGAACTCCAGGTCGCAACTGCTACACCGTTCGCTGAGCGTGTACCAACCGCGGAAGAGGCGACCCTGCCCGCATCGGGGACATCGTTTTCGAACGCCGCGACGAATAAGCTGTATGAGTGATGGCTGCTGAGGCATGGAGCACTTGTCGACGCCGGTGGGAGAATCGGACAACGCCGAATGGGCCGGCGCCTAACGAGCCTTCCGTTTCAAGTCTTGAAGGCGCGGATCGCTCTTGTCGCGATTGAAGTAGCGCACCCAGAGAGTTCCGTCCGTCTTGTTCACATAGGCCATGGCTACATCGTTCGCTCCGTCCACCTTGGCGTCGAAATCGAGATCGACACAGATCATGCCGGTCGAGAAGTCAACGCCCTTGGTCTTTCCGCCTCCGGGCCCGCCAATGGCGTCGCCGACCTGCACGGAAAACGTCCTTTGGTCAACCTGGTTGGCTCTGCTGGTCTTGTACACCGCGACCTGCACCTGGTCCTTTTTCCGGCGTGAAACGTTTGATATGAAAAACTCGATGTCGCTCTTCACATCGACCTTGCGACTGGGCGGTGACCAATCGCTCCAGAGAGTCAGCTTTGAGGCGTCGGCGGGGTCTTTCAGGATGTCGGTGTTGCCCGCGAAGTGATTGTAGACTTCGTAGCGAATGCGATACTCATACGTTCGGCCCGCCACGACGTTGAGATCGAGCGCTACGATGGGCATCAAGGTCTCGATATCGGGCGGTTTGGCCGGCGCAGGCGGCCGATTGAGTTTCTTGAGTTGCGGAGCTACCTCGTCGTCCAGAAACTTTCGAATGTCCCGCACAACCTTCGCATCGACGCGTTTCACGCCCAAGGCGGAGCAGGACAGAAGCGATGCGGCGTCGGGATCCGGCACGTCATAGGGACTGCGTCCTTCCATCGCCTTCTTGGCGCGCGAAAGAAGAGCCCTCGCTCGCGTGTTGGGATTGGTCGGTCGCTCGTCTTGGTCGGTCGGCCCGTCCGGATGCCGCAGGGGTTGGACCGGAAGCTGCGGAAACCTGAACTTGTCTCCGCGCACACCCTCGGTCAGCGGCGGCGCCGAGTACTCCTCATGCACCCCGCGAATGAGTTGCTGTGCGATCGGATGCCGAATCCGGTTCAGGAATCGCTCCTTTTTCTTCGAGGCGGAAACCTCTATTGTGCCACTGGCATCGAACGTAAGCCGCGGCCTGGACGGCGGTACGAATGGCAAGTATGTGTCTACAAACTCCCACTCCCCCCCTCCTCGTCCGACCACACGCCTTTGCAAATCGACGCCGGCTACCACCAGCCCAAGTTGACCGCGCTTGTAACCCGCGGCCAGGAAATCCCGCAGCAGGTCTTTTAGCAGGACCTGGGCCCCTACCGAAACCCAGCTCCGTTCAAACGAATCGCCGCTGAACTGCCCCTTCTCGATGATCTGCCTCAAGCTGACGACCGGCGGAATGTCAAACGTCGATGTGCCGGACATGACGATCGGGATGCCCGGAGCGTCGATCCGCGCGAGGCCGTGGCGATCGGAATCGGCGGTCTCGGCTACCGGAAGAAGCGGCGTCGGAAACTGCTGCACTCGGGCGGCCCGCTTTTCAATTCCGGCGATCTCGATCAACCCGACGCGCTTATCGGGATCGAACCAAATCTGGAATCCGCGAAGGAGTTTATCGTCAGGGCCGCTCGGGTCATTCGTCGGTTCGAGCGGCGGCGCCGCAATCTTGACCTTGTTCCGGGTCGAGTCCGCAGCCAGTAAGACCTCTTCGAAACTCTTGCCGGGACTGCTGCCGTACGGATTCTGCACGAAGTAGAGAATGACGATGCCGACAAGCCCGAAGACGCAAGCGCCAAGCACCACCTTCTCGATGTGTTTGTCCACAAAGCCTACACTCTGCTTGGCCATGCGTCAGGCTCCCATCTTGCTTCTCATTCCGGTTGGGCTGGTGCAGCGTGTCCACATCCCGCCGCGGCTATTCGATCGACCGGAATCGTACCTAGCCTCTTCCCCGCCCGCGGCTGCGGCCGCGGCCTCCAAAACCACTGCGGCCGGTGGCGCCTTCGATCAAGCAATTCGGGGTCTGAAGCACCTTTTGCTCCGCAAGGTCCTTTGGTATCCAGCCGCCGTAGACCTTGAAGAAGAAGTAGGACTCCAGGTCGAGAATCACGTCGAGCGCGGGATCGGATCCGTAGATGTAAGTAACCTGCGTCGGATTCGGAGCGATGCTCTTGTATTTGATGTTGGTGGGTGTGTAGAAGCCCACGCTGCACAACTCTTCCAAGACGCTGGGCAGAGCCGCGGCCTCGACCACCAATTGCAACTGCAGTGGCACCACAAACAGGTCGTTGTTGTTGTTGATACGGGTCATCGAATTTGCGAACCCGGGGTCCATGGGCGTGTTAGACCCGCCGCCGGGTCCGTTCTCGCTGCCGAGTTGGTTCGCGATCGCCAGCGATTTCAGGTGTTTCACCGGCATATGCGCCACCCACGTCGGCTTTCCCGCGGCCCGCAGTGATTGGGCCCGTTTCTCGTTGCACCGCGCCAGGGCGGTCGCGATGTCCTGCTGAATCCACAGTGACATCTGGGCCTGCCAGATATCCACGTCGGACGGGGCATTGTCATTGTTGACCAGGTGGTGCTCCCCGAACGCGCCGTTCGAAAGGTACATCGAAATCCCCAGCGCCCGCTTGTACGCCGCCACGGCGGGCGCGAAGTCGCGCAGGATGTCGAGGGGCGTGCGCTCCTCGTCGGACACCTCCACCTCGCCGATCCCGGCCCAGATTTCCGGCGACCATGGGGTCCATTTCTTCTTGGCCTCTTCGGGGTTCCCCGAAGCCAGGAACGGTTCCTCGCGCTGAACCTCTTCCCGCGTCGGACAATCCCGTGCGTTCAGCTTGATCGGCAGCAGACTGAACTGCTTGATATACTCGGTGCGAAAGCCGATGGCGTGTGCGTTGGTTCGGGGTTCGGGCAACACGTCCTTGATGAGGAGCGTTCGCGGAGGGGCCCTCAGTGTGCCGGAATCGTCGATCGGATCATAGAAGGGATTGGTTTTCTGAACGGTCAGGGCGACGTCTTCGGTCTCCGCGTTCTCTTGACTAATTCGTGCGTTCGTCGTGCGCCGGTACTCGATGGTCACGTCGTTGGCGGGCGCGTTCCCGATCCGATCGACCTGGGACTTGATTCCGTCGACAGCCTCGATCCGCTCTTTGACCGCGCCGCCCAGGATGATGCCCCAGATCGTGCCGCCTACGGACGCGAGGCAGACCAAGGCGAATACGATCAATAGCCACTTTTGCTTCAAAAACGCCACTGACTTGCGCTCCCTATCGGCCCCGGTCGCATGCAATGCAAACCGGGGAAACTCAATCTATACGCGTATTACCTTCGGCCGGACGGCGGGGCGCCCGCATCGTCCGCGCCGACTTCCTTTTTCGTTTTCCAGCGGGCGGGAATCAGTTTGCTCGGCGTTTTCCTCTTATACGCAACAAACCGAATCTCGAACAACCGGTCGCCGGTGACGTCCTCCCCGGTCACGAGATCCAAGCCATCGCCGCCTCGAAGCCTCTCGATCTCTTCATCGATGCTCCGACTCTTGGGTGTTGGAGCAGTCGGCCGAAGCCTGCCCGGCCCGCGATCGCCCCTCGGACCGGCTCTCCCGAAGCCTTGGTTCCTTCGATCATCTCCGCCGCGTCCAGGGCCCGCTCTCGACACCCGCGGAGCCCGGACCTGGACGACGCCGAACTCTTCAAACTCGTGGAAATAGAATCCGCGATCCGGCTGCTTGCCGAGGGTATCAAGGGCCTTGATCAGGTTGTCATCCAGCCACTGGGCCGGATTCGGCCGGGTCGTCCGACCAATGACCCGGATGGCCCATCCGCCTGTTGACCTTCTCTTGCGTCCTCGGTTTTCACCGAGCATCGAGGCCGGATCTTCCGGAGCGAAATTCATCCACACGTCCTGGATCCAGACCTCGCCGCGTTCGTCGCGCGGATGATCGCGTGCATAGGCCCGGTACGCGTCCGGCGAATCGATGCTCCGCAATGCCTTTGGATTGACATCCTCAAAGGCCCGATGAATGACATCGATGATTCGCGGGACGACGAGGTTGTTCATCGGCAGCTTGGCGATTTTCTTGAGATAGGCGGTCTGGTCACCTGAAACGGGCGGCAATTTGTCCAGCTCGCCCTTGAGCATCTGGGCCGCCCCGAGAATCGTCGTCACGTATTTCAGCGCCGCCACCCCCTGCGGGGGACTCTCGATGACCTGCATCGCCGACTGCACATCCGGTGGCTTCGGAGGCAGCGGCGGGTTCGGGCCGCCCATGCCTTCGTCGAGGCTGCCATGAGCCATTGAATTGCTCAGCCAAACCGACCCGGCCGCAAGCGCCAAACAGGCCGCCGACAGACCGAACCACGGTCGCTTCTTCTTCCAAATCAGGCTCTTGGCGATTTCGGGCGGCAAGAGGCTGGATTCGACGCTGGCAAGCCCGAGACCTTGCAAGGCCAGCCCGTAAGCCACGCCGAAACTCATCATGTTGTCGGCGAACTCCGACGTTTTCTCGTGGCCCGCTGTGTCGAGTTTCTCGAACTTCGAGAGCTTTTGAACGTCGATCTGAAGGTTTTGCTGAAGGAACTTCTGGAGGCCCGGCAGTTTGAAGGCGTTGCCCATTCCCAACACCCGCTTGATGTTGGCCTCGCGGTGCGTCGATGTGTAGAAACCGATCGACCGCTGAACTTCCGACACCATGTCCGCGAAGACCGGGCGCATGGCCTGGAAGATCTGTCGGGCATACTTCGTGGAAGCGGCATTTCGCTTGAGATCTTCCGCCTTTTTGAAGGAGATCTTGAACGCGGAAACCAGGGCCTCGGTAAAACGATTTCCGCCGATCGGAACCGGACGCGACCAGATCGTGTTACCCTCCATCACGATCAGATCGGTCGCCAGGGCACCCATGTCCAACAGGATCATCGCCTCGCCCTCGGTCGGCGGGCAGTCGTAACGAACCGCATTGTAGGAAGCCATGGGTCCGGCCTGCGCGATGATCGGCTCGATCCCCGAATCGGTGAACTGCGACAGGTGATTGCGGATCAACTCGCGCCGAATGGCGAAGATCCCCACCTCGACATCCGGAGAATCCGCTTCCGTGAATATCTGATAGTCCCAGACCACCTCGTCCATATCGAACGGGATCTGCTGCCCCGCCTCGTAGCGAACCATGTCCGGGATCTTCTTCGGCTCGACAGGGGGCATTTTGGTGAAACGAGTCAGGGTCTGTTGCCCGGGAACCGACACCACGAACAGGCTGTTTCGAATGTCGTTTCGCGAGATAAACGTCTCAATCGCCGTCTTGATCGCCGCCGGGGCCTCCGCCTCGTCTTGCGAAAGAATCGTCGGATGTTCGACAACGTCGAAGGCCAGCGTCTCAATCTTGTCCGGACCGGCCTGCAACTTGAGGGCCTTGAGCGAGCATTGCCCGATGTCGATTCCCCAGACCGGTAGTTTGGCGGCCATTGCTAATCTCCAAACAGGTCTCTAGGTGCCGGTCGATCGTGGTCCCATGGGCGTGTTCGTCTGCCGGAATTCAAAAACCTCGTAGGGACGCTGTTGAACAGGTCCCGACGGGGCGGGTAAACGTCGCGCTTCGAGACCAGGATGCACCAGGAGGGCGGCAATTCATGTCACATTAGTACTTTACTCCGCCCTGGATTCCCAGTCAACCGGCCTCGAGCCGGAGGGCAGAAATACGCGGATTCCCGCAAGTTCGAGCCGCCGGGCGACACGGATCCCAGCGCCCGTCCAGGTGTCGGCGACACCGGGCCCTGGCGTCGCCACCGACCCACGCCTCGCCGGCCGTGACCCTTGCGACAGACCCGTCGGCGGATTTCGACTGGCAAAATTGGATGATCGGCGCAAGATATCCGCCCATGCTCCTGTCGGCCGCCGGTCAACCCTCATTCAACGTCATCGACTGGGCCGTCATCGGTGGATACCTCCTGCTGACGACGATTATCGGCGCGAAGCTGGCCGGAAAACAATCCACGATCCGCGACTTTTTCCTCGGGGGCCGCAAGCTCCCCTGGTGGGCCATCTGCGGGTCGATCATCGCGACCGAAATCTCGGCCGCGACGTTCGTCATCGTGCCGGCCATTGTCTTTCAAGAGGGCGGCGATTTCAGATATCTGCAACTCGGGATCGGGGCCGTGCTGGCACGTCTGGTCATCGGGTTCTGGTTCGTGCCGAAGTACTACGAGCACGAGATCTACAGTCCCTACGACTACGCCGAGCGCCGGCTCGGATCCAGTGTCAAGAAAATCACCACGGGACTCTTCCTTGTCGGCGGCATCCTGGGTCAAGGCGCCCGGGTCTATATCACTGCCCTGGTCCTGAGCACCGTTGCCGACTTCGATCTGGTCACGTCGATCTGGGCGATCGGTTTGTTCAGCGTCGGATGGACGTTGCTCGGCGGCATGACCACCGTCATCTGGACGGACGTCATCCAGTTCGTAGTCCTGATGACGGGCGCACTGTTCGCGCTCGGGTTCGCGATTACCGCGGGATCGGGGGGCGTCGGCGATACGATCTACGCAGCAGCCGCAGCGGACAAATTCAGACTCTGGGACCTCGGCACCAACCCATCTCTAAAATACACGCTTTGGTGCGGACTGTTGGCGACACCGTTTCTGAGCCTGGCGGCGTTCGGAACGGATCAGGTCATGGCGCAGCGAGTGTTCTGTTGTCGCAATAAACGCGACGCCCAGCTTGCGATTTTTGCAAGCAGTCTCAGCTTGGTCGTTACCGTGATCATGCTGCTTCTCGGGGCCGCAATGTACGTCTATTTCCAGCACGAGCCGTTTAGTGCAAACGAACAAGCGCTGTATGACGGAAAGAACGACACTGTCCTTCCCATCTTCATTGTGCGCGCCCTGCCGACCGGCGTCCGGGGTCTGATCGTCGCGGCGATCTTTGCTTCGGCCGTGTCGACGCTCGACTCGACATTGGCCGCCCTGTCTCAATCGACACTCAGCGCTTTCATCGGCCCGCGGGTGAAGTCCCTCGTCGGGAAAGCTCGATTTCTTGCGAAGTTCCTGTCGTCTGAAATCGGGCTCTCCAAGGCCCTGGTTGTCCTTTGGGGCGCCGTCTTGTGCCTGGTAGCGACGGCCTGTATCGCGATCGCCGACCTGCACGACAACGCGGTCGATCTGGCGTTTGTCCTTGTGAGCTACACCTATGGCCCGCTACTGGCCATCCTCCTGCTGGCGTTGTTGCCGGTGAAACGGGACGGATCCGGACTGGTGTGGGCCGTGCCGACGACCGTTGTCGCCATCTTCGGAGTTTCGCAACACAACCTCAACGTCGCTTGGTTCGGGGACAGCACGATCGACCTGGCCGATTGGATCGTGTGGGGCGCTTCGGCCACGATATTAGCGCTAGGTCTTATTCGGTCCCCGGGAGACGTCCGACGCGTGGCGGTCATCGTATTCGGCGTGCTGGCCGTGCTGTTTCTGCACCGATTCGAGATCGTCCACGCGGCCGGCGAACCCGAGTACCTCGCGTTTCCCTGGTTTTTTCCGATCGGCACGGCCATGACCTTCGGCATGGCATTCCTGTTGGGCAAACCAACCGATGGCGACCGGGAACCAAAAACCGCGACCCAAGGGCGTGGCGACCGCAACATATCTCGCAAGAAGAAAAAGAAGACGAAGCCCAAGTCAAGACCGAAGAAACGCTAATACCTGCGCAAAAAAACGCCCGGCGACGACCGCCGGGCGCTGTTCTGTCTGATGCATTGGCGAGCGAACCGCCGCGCCGCTCAACCCGTGTTCATCGTCCCGATCGAATCGCGACCGCCGACAAGAAATATCTCCACGCGGCGATTGGCCTCGTTGCCGCCTCGCGGTGGATTGGGCACTCGCGGATGAAA
>JAPULF010000211.1 GCA_027295245.1 Planctomycetota bacterium | reverse complement strand
TCGGCTGCGTCCGGACGCATCCGTCCGATGAAACCGACGAAGGCCTGGCCGCCGTGCTCGAACCCGACTCTCACGTTTGGCGTTTCGGTTCTCCGAGCCAACTCGTCGAAATCGTAAAACGATTCCGCGCGTCACCGCGAGAGTTCCAGGAACGCGCCCGGCGGGCGACCCAACACGTCAACGACCATCACGCGTGGCGCCATCGCCTGCGTGCGATTCATCGGGCCTGCGCCGGCGCTCGTTCGGGTCGTTGAGGGAGCCCGCCATGCTTCGACAAAAACCGAGTAAAGCTCTGAAAGTGATGCCAACCCGCCGAGCTGAACGGATTTGAACTTGCCCGGCGGTGTGCGTGAATGCATTCGATATGCGGGCAATAGGTCACGCGTTGACCGCGTTGCCATACGCGGTAGCAAAGGTCCACGTCTTCAAAGTACAGGAAGAATCGCTCGTCGAACAACTCAGGATCCGGCCAGTCCGACCGGCGCAAAAACATCGCCGCCGCCAGGCCCCAGTCGACGTCCGTCGGCCGCGTACGATCCATGTCGCCGCAAAGATACCGGCGAAAGAACGACGGCTGCGACAGAAGTCGAAGCGGGGATCGCGCATAGAGTGCCACGGCCCATGTATAAAACTGCCGAACCGATGACTGCACCGAGCCGTCGAGCGACCGAAGCAACGGCAACACGACGCCCACGTCGCTGGACGCGTCCATGAACCGCACGGCCGCGTCGAACGTCCCCTCGGAAACCCGAATGTCGGGGTTGGCGATCATGAGAATGTCCCCCCGCGAGGACCGGTAGGCGAGATTAACACCCGCCGCGAAGCCGATGTTTGAATCGGGCGTCAGTATCCTGATCGGAATGGACGCGTCCCCCGAAACCGCGACCTCCTCGGACGCGGAATTGTTCGTGATGATCAGTTCGATTTCGACGCCGCCCCGATGTTCCCGAATCGACGCGATGAGTTCCGCAAGATCCGCGGACGAGTCGTAGTTTACGGTGAGAACGCTGATCATCGGCCCCGGATCCAATTGCCCAGTTTCTTGATCTTGGGCCCGACGTGCAGGTCCCACCACTCTTGCACCAGCATCGCCTCGATCTCGCCGTCCCCGACCCGCGCCACCCGGGCGTCCGCCTCCCGTTTCGCGCGAATGTGAGACAGATACTGAAGCACCGACCACTTGCCGGCAATGAACGATGCCGCCCGGCCGCGTCTCGCTTCCGCGATCCCTTGCAGGGCGAGAAACAACAGGTGCGACGCGAAGTGTTTTCGCCGCAGGCGCGCCGACATGTGCGACCACCACACCAACTCCGCATTCCTGGCGGAATTGTAGTGGTAGCTCCACCCGGTCGGGCTGTACGACGAACTCAAGTGGTGGTAGCAGATCGAATTGGGCGCGAATACGCACTGATGCCCGGCCCACGCCAACCGAAAACCCAGGTCGACGTCTTCATAGTAGCTGACAAAACGCTCGTCGAGAAATCCGACTTCGGCAACCGCCTCCCGACGATAGAACGCCGAGGCCCCGCACGGCGAGAAAACCCGTCGCCCCAGGTTCACAGCTGTATCACGAGGCTCGAGATGATTCCGCTTCACTGCCCCGCCTGCCACCGAGTAGATGTCGCCCGCGGTATCGATCAGGTGAGGCGGCTCGGCCAGCAGCACAAGCGACGCCACCGCCCCCACCTTCGGCTCGTCGAACGGCTCGAGCGCTTCGCCCAGCCAGGATTCGTCCACATGCGTGTCATTGTTCAGAAGCGACACGAACGGAGTCGTCGCCAACCGCATTCCGGCATTGCAGCTTCCGGCAAACCCGAGGTTGAGTTCATTGCACCTGACCGTTACGTCCGGCCACGCATCGCGAAGATATTCGACGCTTTCGTCGGTAGATCGATCGTCAATGACGACGACCCGAAGGCGATCATCCAACTGGGCCTCGAGAGACGCCATCAATCGAGGCAAATACCGAATGCCGTTGTAGTTCGGGATAATGACGGTCACGAGCGGAGATGACATCAATACTCAACAACGTCCTGTCGTTCGAGGTCCGTGACCGGGAGCGTTACGCGATTGACTGTAGCGCCGCCCCTGGGGGGTGACGAGCCTCGCGCGCGAATTCGACCGTCGCATGGAAACACGCCGCCCACCACGCCAATTCGAAAACGACCGTCGCCGAACGGCGTCCCCAGTATAACCCCCGCGGATCAACCCATCGAACAACCCAAAGACGACGCCAAAAACGGGTCCAAGAACGGGCCCATGAACGGGCCCAAGAACGAGTCCGAGTATGGCGTCAAAAGGAACCGCCCCAAACACGGCGAGGCCGGATCAGACGAACGATCAGTGCCGCCGCCAGCAATGCGCAGGAACCGACGACCGCTGCCTGGAACATCCAACCGGGTACCCCAAGATCGACTGCCGCATTGTAAGGCTCGGCGTAATACCTCCCCCAAAACACCAGCCGCCGGATTCCCCAGCTCGGCAATGTGTAGGTCAGCATGTCGAGCCACCACAGGCCGAGCAGCACAAGCACCAGTTTCGGCCGCCCGCGCCATCGCCGAATCCACAAAAGCACAATGGCGCCAACCGAAACAACCCATGTGCTCAGCGATCCGCCAAGCGACGTAAGCGACTCGCCCTTCGGAGTCTCGATTCCTTCAACGTAACACTGTCCGAAGCGCCCGTCCCAACCCATGGTGGCGGGCATCGGATAGAACTGAATCGTCAAGACCTCCACGCGCCGAATCTCTCCGCCGCACAACACGCCGACCAACCCGTGTCCCATGACCTCGTGCCAGGCCGTCCCCGTTGCGTGGCACAGGCCGAGCAGGAAAACCCACTTCACGATCGCGCGTGCGGCGGCGATCGGCTTCCTACCGCGAGCAATCGGTGATTTGGGGGCCATGGCCGGTGCAGTTTCAGCTTATAACATCGTTCCAGCCGGACGCCGGAGTGCGGCGTTCCATGGAGACGAGCGTATTGTCGGCCGGAGCAAATAGCAAACTCGATCGCCTCGTCGGCACGCGGCTGTTCAATGCCCGGTCGGTGCTGCTATGGGCCGGCGGGTTCGCGCCGGCCGTGTTGATCGCAAACCGGATCGTCCGTGCGGTTCACAAGTACGGGGTAGATTTCGATTGCCCGCCGTACTGGCCGATCGGAATCGGTTATCCCCGCGTGCCCCACTGGACCGCCCTGCCCATCGCCGCCCTCTGCCTGATCGCCCTCCATCAGGGACTGCGGATCCTGGAACGGTCCCGATACCGACTGATGCACGTGATCTGCCTGGGGCTCGTACTGATCCTCGGGACCACGTTCATGCAGGGCTGGACCTATCAGCTCGGCTGGGATGCAGGCTTCGTAAATCCGATTGCCGGCATGGGTCAGGGGGGCATCCAGCACTACCACGACGCATTGGCGATCGAGAATCCGATCACGTTCCTACGCGAGTACGTCGCACGGCAGCCAACGCTGTTGGAACACTCCCGCACGCACCCGCCGGGCGCGGCCCTCACGATGTACGCCTTGTCCAGGCTCGTCGTTCGCCCCGCGCTCATATCGGTCACGATTGCGATCGTGTCCGTACTGCTGATCGCGACCTGCCTGCGATCACTCCTCTCTCGATTTCTACGCGACGAAAAACTCAGTGGGTACGTCACGCTCATCATGCTCCTGGTCCCCGCCGTCCAGATCTATTCCGC
>JAPULF010000210.1 GCA_027295245.1 Planctomycetota bacterium | reverse complement strand
CGTTTTTCATTCATTGCACACCGGTCGCACGATTTCTGTAACCCCGTCAGCGAGGTGAAGATCGGCCGCGCGATCGACCTGCTGGCGCTCAACGCGGGCGACCCCGTTGTCGACTTCGGGGCCGGCAAGTGCGAATTGTTGATACGCTTGGTCGAGCGGTATTCGGTGCGCGCGACCGGCGTCGAGCCATCGCCGCTGTTCGCCGGCGAGGCCCGACAACGGGCACTCGGCCGCGTTGCCGACGACGGCCTTGTCATCGCCGAGCAGGACGCGGAGTCGTTCGTGGCGCAAAACCGCGAGGCTCGGTTTCATGCCGCCCTGTGCGTGGGCTCGACGCACGCCTTCGGCGACTACGCCCGAACGCTCGATGCCCTGAAGGCGGCGGTCTCGCCCGGCGGGAAAATCTTCGTGGGCGAGGGGTATTGGAAGCGTCCGCCATGCGACGAGTATCTCACAGCGTTGGGAGCAAAGGCGTCGGACCTAACGAGCCACGCGGAAAACGTGGCTCGCGCTGCGGCAAACGGACTGATCCCATTGTGGGCCGGCGTGGCGAGCGACGACGATTGGGACGAGTACGAATGGCGCTACGCCCGATCGGTTGAAACATTCGTCGCAGAAAATCTCGACGATCCGGATGCCGAGGAGATGTTGCGAAAGATTCGAACCTGGCGGGATGTGTATCTTCGCTGGGGGCGAGACACGCTCGGGTTCGGCCTCTACCTCCAAATGCGACCGTGCTGCGACTAGGCCGCTCCAGTCGAATCGCATCCGTAACTCGCCGCCGGGCACGGCGCGGGGGCCATTATCGGGTTATTCGTACGGGTCAATGCGGTGGTGTGGATATCCAGGTAGGGTCGGATACGATGCTCGCCATGCAGGCCCTTCCACGCCGATTGGAGGAAACCCCATGAGCGAGGCACTCAAGTTGGCCATCGCGGGTGTCGGAAACTGCGCCAGTTCTCTCCTGCAAGGCATCGAGTACTACCGGCACAAGGGTCTTGACGAGGCGGCGGGAGTGATGCACATCAACATCGGGCCCTACGGCATCGGCGATATCCGGCCCGTGGCGGCCTTCGATATCGACCGCCGGAAGGTCGGCCGGCCGCTGGCCGAAGCGATCTTTGCCAAACCGAACTGCACCGCCGTTTTTCAACCCGAGATTCGCGACCACGGCGTGACGGTGCAGATGGGGCCGGTGCTCGACGGAATCGCCGCCCACATGAAGGAGTATCCCGAAGACCGCGCGTTTCGCGTCGCCGAAAGCGACCCGGTCGATGTGGCCACGGTTCTCAAGGAGTCCGGAGCCCACGTCCTGGCGTGCTACCTGCCGGTGGGCTCACAGGACGCGGTTCGGGCCTACGCCCGGGCGTGCCTGGACGCGGGCGTGGCATTGGTCAACTGTGTTCCCGTCTTCATCGCGTCGCATCCCGAATGGAGCGAGGAGTTCCGCAGCAAGAACCTGCCGGTCGTGGGCGACGACATCAAGAGCCAGTTTGGGGCGACGATTCTGCATCGGGCCCTGGCGCGATTGATGGGCGATCGCGGCGTGCGCCTGCAGCGAACGTATCAACTCAATACCGGGGGCAACACGGACTTCCTCAACATGCTGGAACGCGGCCGGCTGACGTCCAAGCGAGTCTCGAAGACGGAATCCGTGCAGTCGCAGTTGGACGTTCCGCTCTCGAGCGAAAACATGCACATCGGGCCGTCCGACTATGTGGCCTGGCAGAAGGACAACAAGGTCTGCTTCCTGCGGATGGAGTGGCACGGCTTTGGCGACGTGCCCATGAACCTCGAACTGCGACTCAGCGTCGAGGACTCGCCGAACAGCGCCGGTGTCGCCATCGACGCAATACGCTGCGCCAAGCTGGCGATGGACCGCGGAATCGGCGGACCGCTGGAAGCCGTGTCCGCCTGCACCATGAAACACCCGCCCCGGCAATTCCGCGACGACGAGGCCCGGCAGATGCTGGAGTCGTTCATTCCATCCGAGGGAAAAACTCGATAGCGGCGTGTCCTCCCGCCACCACCACCGAAACCACCGCCCCGCTCGTCCGTTGACCTCAATTCAGGAGAACGTCGCTGCCCCGGCACTGTATGGCGTACCGGGCATCGCCCGAAAACAGTGCTCTATTCACGATGGGTCCGTACAATGCCGCCATGCCTTCGTGGTTTTGGCCGACACTGACCGGATTCAATTACGCCATTGCGATTGCCACGATCGTGACGATCCTCCGCCGGCGCAAGCCTCCCGCCTCCATGCTGGCGTGGATTTTCGCCATTCTGCTCGTCCCCGTCCTGGGCGTCCTGACATACCTGCTCATCGGCGACACCCGCATCCGGCGGCAGGCCCGCAAGCGACGTCGCAAGCGGCTCGTCATCGCCAGGGCCCTTTCCCGGCACGCCGGCGCCCTTGCGCCCATGCACGCGGACCGGCAGCCGCGCCGGCTCTCCAGCCAAATACAGGGGCTCGTCAAGATTGCCACCAAGATCGGTCAGGAACCGCCCATCCGCGGAAACGAGGTCGTAATCTATCACGATGCCGACCGGACCCTTTCGTCCCTGCGAGTTGCAATCGGCGAGGCAAAATCCCATGTCCATTTCGAGTACTACATCTTCCAGCCCGACGACACCGGCCGCGCCATCCGCGACGCCATCATCGAAAAGGCCCGCGAGGGCGTGAAGTGTCGCCTGCTCCTGGATGCGATCGGATGCTGGAGAATGTCGCGCTCGTTCATTCGAACATTTCGTGACGCGGGTGTCGAGGTCGCATTCTTCCAACCGTTTCGGCTCAATGCCCGGCTCTTTCGATTGAACTGCCGCAACCACCGCAAGCTCGTGGTCATCGACGGTCGCGTGGGCTTCACAGGGAGCCAGAACATCGGCGATGAATACCGCGGTCTCGAAAAGAAATTCGGACCCTGGCGCGATACCCACATGCGAATCACGGGACCGGGCGCCGCCCAATTACAAGAGGTCTTCATCGAGGACTGGCACTTTGCCACGGGCCGGGACATCGCGGACGACGAGTCTCTTTTTCCGCCGCTGGAAGCGGTCGGCGATTCCGTCGTTCAATTCGTCGGTACCGGGCCCGACCGTCCCTCCGGCGTGCTTCACGTGCTGCTGCTGGCCGCCTTTTCCGCCGCGTCCGAATCCATCTCCATCATCACGCCCTATTTCGTGCCGGACATGGCCGTGGTATTGGCGCTGAAGGCCGCCGCGCTACGCGGCGCTCGAGTGCAATTGCTGATCCCCGCGCGCACCGACAACCGGGTGGTGCTTTGGGCGGGCCGCAGCTATTACGCCGAACTGATTGAGTCGGGCGTCGAGATCTACGAGTACGACCACGGAATGCTACACTCCAAGGTCGTAATCATCGACGACAAGTGGTCGTTGGTCGGCTCCGCCAACATGGACGTTCGCAGCTTCAATATCAACTTCGAGATTACCGGCCTGCTGTACGACGACGCCCTGTCCTATGAATTGGCCGTCGACTTCGCGGCGCTGCGCGACCGGGCTCGGCGTTTTTCGTCAAATGTCGAATCCCATTGGACCTTTGTCGAATCTCTGGTAAACGGCATGGCCCGGCTGGCGGCGCCGCTGCTGTAGCCCTCCTCGCCATAAGGGGCTCTGGACACATCGGTTCGATCGTGGTGCTCGCCCAGGGTGAGTGGTAGACTACTGACATGCGTAATGATCCACAGCCACGCCCCTTGATCAAGTGGGCTGTGACAGCCGGGCTTTTTGGGGTCGTTGCGCTTTGGCTGTTGAGTACGTCGACGAAGACCGCTTACGCCCCGAACGATCGGTTGCGCTTCAGCCTTGCGGACGGCATGTTTTCCGTTGCCTGGAACGACATGCTCGGGGCGGTCGAGGGACTTTCCTTCGGCCGCTGCGACGGTGAATTCGGAATCCGGTGGCCGATCGCGACGGTGTTGGGCCTCGAAACGGGCTTGGTTCACTTGCCTGTTTGGATTCCCTTTCTGGCGTTCTTCCTGCCCGCGTTGACCTTTTGGCGAAAAGGGTTGCGGCAGCAGATCTATCGACGGATTTGGCCGCATCATTGTCAGAAGTGCCGCGCCAATTTGACCGGAAACCTGACCGGCCGCTGCCAGTCATGCAAGACGCCATACTTGTCGGACGATTCTTCGAGATTCTCGACTCGGCGCAGATCCGGGTTCACCCGGCTCATGTTCAAGGGCGCCATTGGCGTCTGCCTGCTTATCGTGATCGTGTGGATGATGAGCTTCGATTGGGAGTTAGGCGAATCAGCTGCTCCCGCCCTGCGATGGGACTATCGTCCCAGCGCGACTTCAACGCCCGCGCCGCCTGTCTGGATTCGCTCGCTACCCAGGAACATCAACACGCAGCAGTACGTCGCCTTCCTGCGCGCTGCACGCGGGCCGGGGCCGGGGTCCGGTACCGAATACTGGTTTACCGCTCGAGGCGGCGACTTCTTGTTCAATTGGCGATCCTTGATTTACGGTATCCGCGACGGGTCAGAGCGCTTTCCGTTGGACCGGACGTGGGCCGACAGATCTCGGCTCCTCCGGCCGTTTTTCATGAAGAATCCGAAATCTCAAAGCGGATTCGTCATGGTGCCGATGGGGCTTCCGCTTGCGTTGGCGGGACTTGCGGCGTTTTTTCTTTGGTGGCGCATCCGGCCGAATCCGTATGGATACTGTCGGTCTTGCGGCTACAACCTGACCGGCAACGTCACGGGTCGGTGTCCGGAATGTCAAACGTCTTGTGACCCGCGCCAGCGCAATAACGAGCGCCGACAAGGCCGATGGAGTCGCCGATTGGTCATAACGGCCACGCTTGTTCTGCTCATGTTGGCTGCGACGATTTACTGGATCGGAACATCGAGGGCGATCGGCCGTGTGGGCGACGGCTGGACGATCGGCCTGCATTCCGACTCATTGACGGCTCAGTGGTGGCCGGGTTCGGCCGGCGAACCCGGATGGCGTGCAGGGCCCTTGGAGAGTT
>JAPULF010000021.1 GCA_027295245.1 Planctomycetota bacterium | reverse complement strand
CTCCCGCTTTCGGATGACGAGACCGGGAAAGTCGACGCCGAACTCGACGGCCTCAAGGGCGGCGTCGCCATGATACTGGACAACATCACGCCCCCGCAGACGATCGTGGAAATCTCCAAGCGTCTTCGGTCCATGCGTCTTCAACCTGGCTTCGAGGAATACGGCTGGCGCGACTCCAAGTGCATCGGCCTTATGAAAGCCGCGGGCGGCTCAGCCTATTCACGCGTTATGGTCGTGGTCGCCGACGAGAACTACCCGCTCGAGGATTCGGACGTGCCCTCGTCGGCGTGGATCGCGGAATTGGCCGAGCCCGAGGTGGAACTGCTCCAAACCGCCCTGCAGCGCCAGACTTCGCTCCAGCAGATCACCCAGTTCGACAAGCAGGTCTCCGGCGAGGCCCAACGAGACGCCCTGATCGCCCTGGCGCTCAGTTGGATCGTGATCATCATCTACGTCTGGTTCCGATTCGGTCAGTTCCGCTGGGGCATGGCCGCCGTCGTCGCGCTGCTCCACGACGTGATCATCGCGGCCGGGTGCGTCGCCATCACCTACTACATCGCCGAAACGTTCTTTGGCAAGGCTCTCCTATTGGAAAAGTTCCGAATCGACCTGGCCCTGGTCGCGGCCTTCCTCACGGTCATCGGCTACTCGGTCAACGACACCATCGTGGTCTTCGACCGAATCCGCGAGAATCGCGGCCGAATGGCCGATGTAACACCGGAAATGGTCAACACTTCCATCAGCCAGACGCTCTCGAGAACCGTGTTGACTTTGTTGACGACCCTCGTGGCGGTTCTTATCATGTATATCTTCGGTGGACCCGGCATCCACGGATTCAACTTCGTGCTGCTCATTGGGCTTTCCATCGGAACATACAGTTCGATCGGCGTCGCCAGTCGACTCCTGGTCCGGCGTGGGGCCGGGGCGACCGCCTGACGACGCGAGAACGGAGTCCAACTGCGCCAAGGACGGTGCCATGAAAAACGACACCAAGGTCGGCGTCCTGGTCGGGCTCGTGATCGTCGTGGTCGCGAGCGGCTATTTCTACGGGAGCAGCCGAGACGCCGAGGACATCTTCATTTCGACTGACGCGAACGCTACGGCGATCCCGCAGATTCCGCTGAGCACGGATCGAAAAGTAGCCTTGGCGACGTCGTCAAATCGCGAAGACGCACCGTCAGCTCAGAATCGGGTCCTGGGCCTCGAAAACGTCGGCCGACTATCAACCCGAGGTTCCCGATCGCCCGGACGCTCGAGCGATCGAACCGCGGCGAAAGCCCCGGACACCCGACCGCCGGAAGGCTTCGTCGTCCCCGAAGGCCGAACGACAGGCGACTTCCACATGCCGGAAGACCGTTTGCCACCGGAAAGGCACGATTTCGCTCCGGTATCAAACCAAACCGTCGCCGTCCGAAAGGACCCCGAACCCGGCCACCCGATCGAGCGAGCCACTCCCGCGGTCACGAAACACGCGGCCCTTAGATCAGGCGCCGCCGACGCCCTGACCAAGGCCACTCGAGAAAATCTGCGAAACGCCCATCGGCCGACACCAGACTTGCCGACGGCAGCCCAACCGCCCACCGAATCCTGGCCGCAACAACACGAAGTACAGGAAGGCGAAACCCTCTACGAAATCGCCATCCTCTACTACGGTTCGGGCAGCGATGTCGAACGCATCCGACGCGCCAACCCGAACATCAAGAACCCCAAGCGAATCCGCCCGGGTCAATCAATCATCCTCCCCGATCCCAACATCGATCCGGCCGGAATCAAACCCGGGCCTCGCACCACGGCTCCGCGAAACACCGCCGCCCCCCGAACCTACGAGGTGCGCGAAGGCGACTCCTTCTACACCATCGCCAAACACCTTTACGGCGACGGCCGCCGCTGGAACGCCATCTACAAGCTCAATAAGACCCTCGTCAAAAACAACCCCAAACGCCTCCGCGAAGGAATGACCATCAAGCTTCCGCCGGCCGAATAACCGGTCTGCCCGAGGCGAATCGCACCCTGATCTTCGAGCGTGTTTGAGAAGCCCCTCACGAACCGTCCCAATCGGAATCAGGGTGCGGACACTCGCGGACACTCGCTGACCGCTCGGCTCGACATAAGGGTATTGACTACGCTCAACCGTGTACGTTCAACCGGCCTTCGTATCCGGCGCCGGTCGTAAGGATGTGGGTGCGAATGCACCCAGCCCGTCAATCCACCCCGACAAAGACGCGCCCAGCGCGGCAATGAACGCGAGGCTGAACAGGACGCCCGGCTTGACTCCCAGCCACTTCGACCACAAGACGCGCTCGATCGCCGACACAACCGCGCCGTCGCCGGGACCCGCCCAAGACCACAAGACGTTCGCCGTAACGCAGACAGCAAGAATGCCCCACCAGGTCCGCCAGCGGCGCGACCCAAGAAATGACCACGCCCCCACGGCCAGGATCGGAAACGCATAGCGCTCGTGCATCTGCGTCGAAAAGACAAAAAACGCCAGCGGCAACGTTCGCGCGGCCCAGAAAAGCGACGCCTCGTCACACCCCCGCCGGCGCATCAGCAGGATGACCAAGACCGCGACAACGCCGAGCCCGATCGAGCCGAATATCTTCGGGGTCACGCCGAGTGCAAACGGCTGGTTGTCTCGGGCATAGACTCGATCGAGATCGCGCAATTGCGGTCGCTCGATCGGGTTGGACAGAAACCAGGCGCTGAACCCGTTCAAGTGAACGTACGGATAAAAGTCGGCCGCCCCGGTATAGGCCGTTTTGACACCATCCAGTTCGTTCCAGAAGGGCAATACCACGATCACACAAATCACGACCGCAATCAGGAGGCCGAGTAGTCCGCGCTTCCATTGCAGCCGCAAATCCGAAACCGCGATCAAGAGCCAAATCGGCGCAAAGACCAGGACCTGGGCCTTGGTCAGGGCCGCGATCGTCGCGAGCGCCCACATCGCCGGCAATTTGCGTCGCCGTGCCGCCTCCAAAGACGCCACCACCAGAAGCGTGGGAATCGCATCCACCTGCCCCCAGACCGACGAGTTGTGGATCACCGCGGGCAGCAGCACATATACGCCCCCGACCACAAATGCCGTCCTCGCTCGCACCCGCCGCCCGAGCCATACAACGAGCAGCGCCCCGAGAATCGCATCCGCAAAGACGGCAGGCAACTTGTAGATCAAGGCCGCCGCGAGCGCGGACTCGGTGCCGCGGCCGTAATAGGCCTCCGACCGGACCTGTCGATCGAGGTCCCGACCGGTCCGCCAGTGAAACACCTCCGCCAGCCCCCGCAGCACGTAGTGATATGCCGGCGGATAATTGGACGGCCACATGAAGTCGGCAGGGCGATACACCGCCGACATCCCTTCATCCGCCGATCGCTGCGACCAGGAAAAGAACTGATCCTGATCCGGCGGAAACCCCGGCGCATGCAGAAACGGTAACCGCACAGCCAGCGCAAGCAGGAACACAACGAGCGGGGCAAGCCATCGCGACCTGGCGAACACCGAGGTCTTATCGGCCGCATTCGAGTGAGTAGGATTGTCCGCGTTCAACTACCGGACCTCTCTGGGTACTGGCACAGTCCGAACGGTCCGCCGCATGGAAGTCCCGCATCGCATTTCGGAACGACGGCGAAGCACCCGCGCCATGATAATCGCTGACAGCCCCCCCCACCGCACAAGTCCGAATTCCAACCACATCATTCTGCAATCGCAACCCCTTCCGACCGATGAACCCGTTGAGGAATCGCCTGAAACACACAGGTTCCACCTTGATCGGACGTTGGCCGATAACCGCCTGACCCATACGGAGGTCGGTCGAAGGGAGCATTCATGGACTTGGGAACGATCATCGGCCTGTTCGCCGCGTTCGGGCTTCTGATGTGGTCGCTGTACAGCGGCTCCGGCGGTGACATCTTCGGTACGTTCCTGGATCCGGCCGCGTTCGTCATGGTCGTCTGCGGTTCGACTTTCATTGTACTTCTAAGCTGCCGAGTGGATCGCTTCCTGGCGATGGCAAAGATCACCATGAACGCCTTCTTCAACCGCGGCCGCCCGCCCGAGGTGCTCATCCAGGAACTCGTCAAACTGGCGGACGTCGCCCGTCGAGAGGGCATACTGTCCCTGCAAAACACCATCAGCGAGATGAAGGACACGTTCCTCCAAAACGGCCTGCAAATGGTCGTCGACGGAACCGAGGGCGACACCGTCAAACAGGTGCTCGAATTCGAATTGGAAGCCATCGAAAAGCGCCACGAGGAAGGCAAGGGCGTTCTCGATCTCTTTGGAAAATACGCCCCCGCCTTCGGCATGATCGGTACGCTCGTCGGACTCGTGGTCATGCTCAAGAACATGGACGACCCGTCCAAGATCGGTCCCGGTATGGCGATCGCCCTGTTGACGACGATGTACGGCGCCGTCATGGCGAACGTAATATGCCTGCCGCTGGCGGACAAACTCAATGCCAAGCACGACGAGGAAATGCTGTCTCTCGAGATTGCCAAGGCCGGCATCATGGGACTGCAAGCGGGCGACAACCCCCGCGTCCTCGAAATGAAACTGGCCGTATTCCTGTCGCCGAAGCAGCGCACCAAGCTCGCGGCGGCCACCGCAGCCTGACCCGCGTCCCAGAGGTCGCGGGGCGCCGGGAACCGCCTGTGCGAACACCCGCCGAGCAAGATGTGCCGGTGCCCATAAGGAACTTCGATGCGGAAGAAGAGACAAGCGCCGGCCGGGGCACCCGCATGGATGGTGACCTACGGCGACATGATGACGCTGCTATTGTGCTTCTTCGTGCTCTTGGCGGCCCTCGCAAACTTCGACGACCGTGACAAGTTGTTCATGGCCGCCATCGAATCCATCCGGCAGGCCTTCGGCAACCAGTCCCAGACCGGCTACTTTTCCGACGACGTGATCGATTTCAAGAGCTTTCTCATTCAGTTCGAGACCATCATCATCAAGAACGAAAACAAGAACCTCGGCCACGCCGACGATCCCGGCGTGGACGGCCGCTTCTATCGCGTCAAGCAAATACGCGACGGAATCCAACTCGTCGTGGGGGGGCCCATCGCATTCGCCCGATTCAGCGCCGAGATCGAACCCGACATGGACCGCCTCCTCGAGAAGCTGGCCACGGAACTCCGCGGCAAGCGCAACAAGATAGAGATCCGCGGACACGCCGCCTACGAACCGCTCCCTCTCGACTCGCCTCATGCCGATCCGCTGGATCTGTCCTACGCCAGGGCTCGAAACACGCGCGACCGACTGGTCGAACTCGGCGTCCCCCGCCGGGCAATCCGTGTCGAAGCGGCGGGACCCTATGAACCGGTCCTCGACCAAACCTACGACGACGGCCGCCGAGCCGCCAACCGCCGCGTAGAAATCATTCTCACCCAGTCACGCATCGACGACTACAACGCCAAACCGCAAACACCCGAGGACCTGGCCCGCCAAGCCCGAAGTTCACCCTGACCGGGCTTTTCTAAACGTCGCGGGCAACGCCCCCTGCGGGACGACCAAGCGGCGCAGCATTAGCCGCCGTCGACCGGAGCGAATCGATCGAGGAATTGAATCAACCCGTCGTGCTCCCGCAAGTACCGCAAACGCAAGCGGGCAGAGACCGTACCCAATATGGGCGAACGTCCGGACGTTCGGTCAATCATGCCGAGCGCCGCAGTCACGTCGCCGTGGACGTATTCAGTTCGGTCGGCGGAGGCCGCGACATACCGCGTAAGCCAACCCACGACCGCAACTGACAGGACCAATGCCCGGACGCCCTCGATCACGGACCAGTCATAGTAGGCTGGTCCGAACGCCGAGCGCGCCGCAATCCGAAATCGAACATACCGCGTGAGCAACTCGTCGCAGACGGCGCCGTCAAAATCGCCCGATGCACCCATCGCTTCAATCTGCTCGATCGCCCGCGCGGTTCCCCTATCCCCGAGACGGGGCGCCGGTCCCCTGCCGGACTGCAGCCGCCTGCTGCGTCGGAGTTGATCGAACCGTCCCGACAATCGTCTCAGGAACGATGCCGTCCCCTGCTCGAACGTCACGTGCTCCACTCGGGCAAACACGGCCTGGCGAAACAGCTTGATCTGCCGCGGTGTCGT
>JAPULF010000209.1 GCA_027295245.1 Planctomycetota bacterium | reverse complement strand
AGTGAACACGTCACTTGCCGATTGTGCGGCCGAACGGGACGATCCCGCGATCCGAACGCCGCAGAACATGTAACCTGCTGTGCCATAACAACTTCGATATGAATTCACAGGCCCGCGAAGAACCGCTTGCGAAACGCCCGCCTTGAAAGCAGCCCCAGTTTCGACTACAAAGCCACGCTTTTGATACACGGGCAATCCTGATCCGTGCGCGAATCGGATCCGGAACGAACGTGGAGAGCCGGCCCGGAGAATCGTCAAACACATGAAGTTCATCCTGGTTGACCGCATTATCGCCCTGGCCCCGCCTGAGAGGATCGTAACGAGCAAGTGCCTGACGCTCGCCGAGGAGTACCTTGCGGACCATTTTCCGACGTTTCCGGTGATGCCGGGTGTCTTGATGCTGGAGTCGATGGTACAGTCGGCGGCGTGGCTGGTGCGGGCCGCCCAGGATTTCTCGCACAGCATGGTCGTGCTGGAAGAGGCCAGGAACGTCAACTACAAGAGCTTCGTTTCCCCCGGCCGGACCCTGGAGGTCACCGTCGAATCGATTCGAATCGAGGAACGAACGAGCGAGTTCAGGGCCTTCGGCCGATGCGATGATAAGGAGATGGTGAAGGCGCGGTTGCGGCTGCGTCATTACAATATGGCCGACGAACACGCGGAAATGTCGGACGTGGACAAGCGAATTATCAGTGACGGACGGCAGCGATTCAAATTGCTGGGGGGACCGTCGGCATTGAAATCGGCGGCGATGACCGCCGGCGAAAACTAAGAGTCAGACGATTGGAGTAAATGCTGCATGGCGATGACCCGAGACGAAGTCTATAGCAAAGTCAAGGAAGTGTTGGTCGACGCCCTCGGCGTCGACGACGACGAGATCAAGGAAAACGCGACGCTCATCGGAGACCTGGGCGCCGAATCGATTGACTTTTTGGACATTGTCTTCCGGCTCGAAAAGACCTTTTCGATCAAGATCCCAAAGGGCGAGCTGTTTCCGGACGACATTCTGCAGAACCCCGAGTTCGTGGACCAGGGCAAGATGACGGCCAAGGGGCTGGCCCAGTTGAAGGAAGCCATGCCCCACGCCGATTTCACCGAATTCGAGGCCAATCCCGAGGTCGATGCAATGCCCAGCCTGTTCACGGTCAAGACGATCGTCAACTACGTAACCCACAAGACGGCGGCATAGGCGGCGGTGCGCTGGATTTGGATTGACAAGTTCATCGATTTTGAGTCGGGCGTTCGCGCGACGGCAATCAAGAACGTCAGCCTCGCGGAAGAGCACCTGCACGACCATTTCCCCGGCTATCCCGTCATGCCGGCGAGCCTGATCATCGAAGGCATGGCCCAGACGGCGGGCATCCTGGTCGGCGAGGCCCGGAATTTCGAGGAAAAGGTCATCCTGGCGAAAGTGAAGCGGGCCGTATTCCGGCGCGAAGTCCGGCCCGGCGAGCGAATCACCTATGAAGCCACCATCGATCAGGTCACCGAGGAGGCCGCCGTCACGACCGGGCGCGTCACCGTCGAGGGTGAGGAGCTGGCCCAGATCGACATTGTCTTTTCGCACATCGATAACAACCTCAGCGGGCTGGAATTCCCGAAGGAGAATTTTGTCTTCACCGATGATTTCAAGTCGCTCCTTCAATCCTACAATGTCGGACGCGGTAAATAGGCGAGTCATCGCGGGCCGCCGGCACGAGAACGAATGAAATGACGGACGTACGTCGAGTCGTGGTCACGGGCATGGGCGTGGTGTCGCCCCTGGGAACCGGCGTCAGCGATACGTTTGACGCACTGGTCGAGAAGCGATGCGGCATCGATCGAATCAAGTCGTTCGACGCATCCCACTTCACTTCGCAGATCGCCGGCGAAATCGAAGGCTATAACGTCAAGGACTGCGTGCCGAAGGGCTACCGCAAGGCCATCAAGGTGATGGCCCGTGACATCGAACTGGCCGTGATTGCCGCATACCACGCCGTGCGCGACGCCGGGCTCAGGACCAAGTGCCTCGTCGATCGAAGCGAAGTCGAAGGCGGCGTGGACGTCGATTCCACCCGGTTTGGCGCCAACATCGGCGCCGGCCTGATCTGTGCCGATCTGAATGAACTCGCCGGGGCCCTCGCGACCTCGGCCGAACACCCCGACGCCACCGGCAATCGCGGGTTCAGTCTCGAAAAATGGGGCAGCGACGGCATGACCAATCTCACGCCGCTCTGGCTGCTCAAGTTTCTGCCCAACATGCTGGCCTGCCACGTGACCATCGTCCACGACTGCCAGGCCCCTTCCAATACGAGCACATGCGGCGAAGCGAGTTCACACCTGGCGATCGGCGAGGCCTTTCGCACGATTTCGCGCGGGGCCGCCGATCTCTGCATCTGCGGGGGCGCCGAGAGCAAGACCAACCCGATGGGACTCATGCGGCAGTCGCTCCTCGGCCGCCTGTCCACCGACTGCAACGACCGGCCGGCAGAGGCATGCCGTCCATTCGATGCGGCGCGCACCGGCACGGTCGTCAGCGAAGGCGCCGGATTACTCATCCTCGAAGAGCGCGAACGGGCCAGGGCCCGAGGCGCGGAGATCTATGCCGAGGTCGTCGGCTTCGGAGCGGGGGCCAACGCCTCGAACTGGTTGAAACCACAATCCGATGGCCGTGCGGTGGCGCTTGCAACCTCCAAGGCCCTCGCCGATGCCGGCGTCTCGGGCGACGACGTGGACCTGGTCAACGCCGCCGGCGTCGGAACGCGCGAACATGACGCCTCGGAGGCGGCCGGCATCCGCGCCGCTCTCGGCGATCGCTGTCGCGAGGTACCCGTGATCGCAACCAAGGGTGCAATCGGCAACAACGGAGCCGGCAGCGGTGCAATCGATTTGGCGATGACGATCATGGCCATGAAGCGCGGCGTCCTGCCGCCGTCGATCAACACCCGCGAGGTCGATCCCGATTGCGGGCTGAACGTGGTCCGTGGCGATCCGATCGATTCCCGTGCCGACGTGGCCGTCAGCGTGGCGACCGCGTTGTCCGGAGGTCAGAGTGGCGCCATCGTGATACGGAGGGCCTCCGAATGACACGTCGTCGGGTAGTCGTAACCGGCATGGGATGGATCACGCCGCTGGGGCACGACCTCGAAGGCACCTGGCAGCGTGTCATCAAGGGCGAGAGCGGCATCGCGCCGACGACGATCTTTGACGGCGGCACGTTCCCGACGCAGTTCGCCGCCGAGGTCAAGGGGTTCGAGGCAAGCGATTTCCTGGGCGGCGACTACGAAGCCCACAAGGATGTCAGCCGCCAGGCGGGCTTCGCGTTGGCAGCGGCCAGGCTCGCATGGAAACATGCCGGCTTGGGGAAGGCCGCATCGCTCGACAAGAGCCGCGTGGGTATCTATCTCGGCGGCGGCGAAGGGCCGATGGACTTCGATAACTTCACGGCCGCCGCGGTAGAGGGCTGGAACTACGCCGAAGACGATTTGGATACGAAGCGCTGGGCCGACGTTGCATACGAGCGTCTACGGAAAATCGTCGAGGCCGAGCAGGACCCCAACATGGCCGCCGCCCACATGGCGACGATGTTCGGCGTCGAGGGCCCCAACTTCAATACCCTGACCGCCTGCGCCGCCAGCACCCAGGCGATCGGCGAGGCCACCAACATCATCCGCCGCGGCGACGCCGACGCCATGATCTCCGGCGGTTGCCATTCGATGATCCACCCGTTCGGCGTAACCGGCTTCAACCGGCTAACCGCATTGTCCACGCGCAACGACACTTGTGTCACCGCCAGCCGTCCGTTCGACCGCACCCGCGACGGCTTCGTCCTCGGCGAAGGCGCCGGCATGTTGATCCTCGAAGAGCTGCAGCACGCCCGATCGCGCGGCGCCGAGATCCACGCCGAGATCCGGGGCTACGGCTCCACGGCCGACGCCTTCCGCATCACCGACATCCACGAGGACGGCCGCGGCGGCATCGCCGCCATGCGCACCGCCATCGAAGACGCCGGTGTAAAGCTTGAGGACATCGGCTACATTTCGGCCCACGGAACCGGCACGCAGGAAAACGACAAGATCGAGACCAAGGCCATCAAGGGCGTCTTCGGCGACCGAGCCAAGAACGTCGCCATCAGCAGCGTAAAGAGCATGATGGGCCACTTGATCGCCGCCGCCGGCGCCTGCGAACTCATCACCTGCATCCTCGCCATCCGCGACGGCGTCCTCCCCCCCACCATGAACTACGAAAACCCCGACACGGCCTGCGACCTCGACTACATCCCCAACCAGGCCCGAAAGACAGCTGTCACAACCTGCCTCAGCAACTCATTCGGCTTCGGCGGGCAAAATGATACGCTCGTAGTTTCCGCGTTCAACGACTAACCGCTGGTGCGAGATTCCTATCTCGCACCCACTCCGAGCAGGAATCCCTTCCTGCGTCCCCAAACGCCCCCGTCAAATCGTGCACTCCGCTTAGGTCCCGGCCCCGCATTGCTAAAGACCGTGACGCCCATCCCCCAGTGACTCGTGTCGTTTCCTGGATCGACAGCGTCGATCCAGGATTCCGGCGTATCCGCGGATTTCGGGGAGTAATAGAATACGACTTGGGCGTAGATGACCAAC